>QHSM01000281.1 GCA_003221595.1 Candidatus Rokuibacteriota bacterium
GACTTCTGCCGCCCGCGAGCGCGCGGCGGCCTCACCGGGCGAGCGGCGAAGCGGAATCTCGAGCAGCGGCGCCAGGAGCCCGCCCCGCGTCCGGCAGTGGAGGCCGACCAGCACGTTCTCCAGCGCGGTCATCGACCCGAAGAGCCGGATGTTCTGGAAGGTGCGACACATCCCGAGCGCCGTGCGCCGGTACCCCGGCAGATGGCCGATGTCGTGGCCGTCGAAGCGGATGCGTCCGCTCCCGGCGCCGAGGGCGCCGGTCACGAGATTGAAGAACGTCGTCTTGCCGGCGCCGTTCGGCCCGATGATCGCGTGAATCCCGCCGGCCTCGACGGCGAGGTCGAGGCCCGCCAGGACGACGAGGTTCCCGAAGCTCCGGGAGAGCCCCTCAACCGTGAGCAGCGGCCCGCTCACCGCGCGGCGAGAGCCGGGCCAGCAGGGCCGCGTCGAGCAGACCCTGTGGCCGGACGAGCATCATGACGAGGACCAGGAGTCCGTAGAGAATCTCCCGCCAGTCCTTCACCCAGCGCAGAAGCTCCGGAAGAATCGAGAGGATCGTCGCGCCCAGGACGGCGCCCCAGAAGCTCGCGAGCCCGCCGAAGACGGCGTACAGCATGACGAAGAGCGATCGTCCGACGCCGAACGCCTCGGGATCGATGAACAGCGTGTAGTGCGCGTAGAGGGCGCCGCCGAGCCCCGCGATCACGCCGCCCGCCGCGAAGGCCGCGAGCTTCACGTAGGTCGAGTTCACGCCCATCGCCTCGGCGGCCGCCTCGTCGTCGCGGAGCGCGGCGAACGCGCGCCCCATCCGCGAGCCGGCGAGCCGGGTGAAGAAATAGGCGAGGAGGGCGAGGAGCCCCACCACGTGCCAGAGGGTTGTCGCGGGTGGAATGCCGGCGAACCCGGCGGGCCCGCCGAAGGCCGGAAGGTTCAGGAACAGGACGCGCACCATCTCGCCGAAGCCGAAGGTCACGAGCACGAGATACAGGCCGCGGAGCCGAAGGGCCGGAAAGCCGACGGCGAGCCCGACGAGGCCGCCGACGAGCCCGCCGGCGGCCAGCGCGAGCGGGAACGGCGTCTGGTGGTTCACCGTGAGATAGGCGGCCGTGTACGCGCCGAGCGCCATGAAGCCGCCCTGGCCGGCGGAGAGCTGGCCCGCGGACGCCGGCAGATAGAACGAGAGCGCCATGATGACGTCGATGCCGGCGAAGATCAGGATCGAGACCGCGTGGTCCGACAGCACGCGGGCCTCAGCCGGTCTGGAGCCGGGCGCCGAGAAGACCCGTCGGGCGCACCAGGAGGATCACGATCATCACCGCGAACGCGAACGCGTCCCGGTAGGACGACGCAAGGTACGCGACGCTCAGCACCTCGACGACACCGACGACGAGCCCGCCGACCATCGCGCCGGTGACGTTACCGAGGCCGCCGAGCAGCATGATGGCGAGCCCCTTGAGCCCGACCTTGACGCCGAAGAACGGGCTCAGGCCGGTGAAGTTCCAGGCGAGGAGCACGCCGGCGGCGCCGGCGAGCGCCGAGGCGATCGCGAACGTCGCCACGATCGCCAGCGACACGTTGATGCCCAGGAGGCCGGCCACCGTCGGGTTCTCCGCGGTCGCGCGGATCGTCATGCCGAGCGGCGTCGCGCGCAGGAACAGCTCGAGGGCGCCCATCAGAGCCACCGACGTGGCGAGGATGAGAAGCTGCACGGAGGACAGGGTCAGGGGCCCCAGCGCGATCGCCGCCGGCGCGAAGGGCGCCGGGAACGCCACCGGCTCGGCGCCGAAGATCTTCACCACGGCGTGCTGGAGGATCAGACCGACGGCGATCGTCGTCATCAACGGGGTGACGTGGCTTCCGCGCTCGCGAACCGGACGGAACGCCACGCGCTCGACGAGAACGCCGAGCGCCGCCGCCGCGAGCATGGCGCCCCCGAGCGTCACCCACGGCGGGAAGCCGGCGAGCGCCAGCGTCAGGCCCACGTAGGCGCCGACCATGAAGACCTCCCCGTGGGCCAGGTGGAGCAAGTTCAGCACGCCGAAGATGAGCGTGTATCCGATCGCGACGAGGGCGTAGGCGCCGCCGAGCATCAGCCCGTTGACGAGCTGCTGAGCGAGCATCGTGCGCGCGATGATACACCTGGATTGACAGGCCTCGGCCCGCCGTATTACCGTCGCCGAACCGATGAGCGCCCTCACGAAGATCCGCATCTTTCCCACCGGCATGCGGCTCCACGAATGGATCGCCTTCGAGGAGGGCTACTTCCGCGCCGAGGGCCTCGATCCCGAGGTGATGTGGGACGTCTACCTCGGTCAGATGAAGGCGTGGAGCGGCGGCTACAAGCTCCGACCTCAAGACCAGCCGTTCCTCGAGGGCGCGCAGGCGATCGGCAACGCGTGCGCGTGGGGCAGCGTGTGCAACGCCGGCGCCGGCATGGGGAAGTTCGTACCCGACGCCTACGGCGTGGCGCGCCACGCGATCTACGTGCGCCCGGACTCGCGCGTCCGCCGGCCGGAGGATCTGCGCGGCGTGCCCATCGCGGTCGGCCTGATGGCGGGCAGCCACTACAACGTCCCCTATCGCCTCGAGTCCTATCTGCCCCTGACCGACATCAAGATCGAGCCGGTCGGCGGCTTCGGGCGCCGGCTCGACGCGCTGCTGAGGGGTGAGGTGGAGGCGGCGAGCCTCCTCGACCCGCAGATCTACATGGCCGAGGAGCTCGGGCTGCGGAAGATCCTGGGCGGCGAGTTCAACACGCTCTGGTGGGTGGACGAGTCGAGCGAGCGCGACGTGCTGCGCCGCTACTTCGCGGCGCTCGCCCGCGCCGACGCGGCGATCGATCGGGACCTCGCCCGGTACCTGCCGCTCTGGATGAAGTGCGTTCCCCCGGAGTTCGCCGACCGGCCATGGCACGTCGAGCAATGGGGCCCCGGGGAGCGCTTCGTCTTCGCGCCCTATCCGGCCGAGAAGCTCGCCGAGATCATGGCGGCGATCAATCGCTGGGGCATGGGACGCGAGATGCAGATCACGGAATTCGACCGGCTCGCGCTGTCGCTCGCGTGAGCGGAGGAATCGATATGCTCGTATCTCGACGGCGCGCGCTCGCGATCGGCCTCGTCATCGCCCTGTTCGCGGGCCTGACGGCGGCTCCGGCGATCGGCGCCAGGCTCGCGGGAGACAAGGTACGCCTTGGCGTGATCATGCCGATGGCCGGCATCTTCGTGGACTGGGGGCAGCACGGGCTCATCGGCGCCGAGTTCGCGCGCGACGAGATCAACGCCGCCGGCGGGATCGGCGGGCTGCCGGTCGAGCTCGTCGTGGCCGACGACCGCGGCGACCCGAAGGAATCGGTCACGCTGACGCGCCGCCTGGCTCAGACCGACCGCGTCCTCATGATCCACGGGTCGATCTCGAGCTCGAGCGCGGGCGTCATGTTCCCGCTCTCCCAGAGCCTGAGGGTGCCGATCATCACGCCGACCGCCGCCGCGCCCGGGCTCACCGACAAGTTCCGCCCGTGGGCCTACACGATGAACCCCGGCGCGGCCCGCGCGCTCGGCACGGGCCTCGCGGCGCTGCGCAAGCAGAACCCCGGCGTCAAGAAGGCGGTCATCCTCTACAACAGCGCCGACGCCATCTCGAAGGCGGAGGGCGAAGGCGTGATGCCGGGCACCTTGAAGCAGGCGAACGTCGAGCTCGTCGACTCGATCACCTTCCAGACCGGCGACCTCGACTTCAGCGCGCAGGTCACCCGCGCCCTCGGCAAGCAGCCGGACATGCTCTTCCTCGGCTCCGGCTCGCGCGAGGCCGCGCTCATCGCCAAGGAGGCGCGGCGGCAGGGATACAAGGGCCCGTTCCACGGCGGCGTCGCGACGGCCACGCCCGACCTCATCGCGCTCGGCGGCGAGGCCGTCGACGGCTGGTACACCACGACCTACGCGTGGAACGAGCGGCCGATCCCCCGCGTGCAGACCTTCGTGAAGAAGTTCCTCGAGCGCTCGGGCGGCAAGCGGCCGAACTCGTCCGCCCTCGCGATGTACGACCAGCTCTTCATCGCCAAGATGTGCGTCGAGACCAGCGGCGTCACCAACAAGGCCGACGACCTCGACGGCGACCGCGAGAAGCTCGCGAAGTGCTGGGCCGGGCTCAAGGCCTACGACGGCGCCATCGGCGCGGTCACCATGAACGAGCTCGGCGTCAACGTCGGGCAGATCTGGGCGCTCACGGTCAAGAAGGGCGTCTTCACGCTCGCCGAGTAGCGACGCGTGACCGCCTCCGCGCTGCCGATCCTTCCCACGACCGTCGTCGGCAGCTACGCGATTCCGGCGTGGCTCTGGGCGGCGTACGAGAAGATCGGCGCCGGCGGCTTCGGCGCCATGGACGTCGCGGAGACGGAGAACGACGCCGTCGCCACCGCCGTCCGGGATCAGGAGCGGGCCGGCGTCGATCTGATCTCCGACGGCGAGATGCGCCGCCAGGGGTTCATCGTCTCGCTCTTCAAGTACTTCCACGGGCTCCGGCCGCTCGAGCCGCGGCGGGCTGCGCGGCCTCGCGGCCGGCGGCGCCCGCAGCCTTCAGATCGACGACGTCTACCAGAGCTTCATCATGGAGCCGAAGCGGATGGTCGAGCTCTACGATCGCTGCTTCGAGGGCGTCACGGTCGAGCGGCGGTTCTGGCACATCTGTTTCGGGACCCTGGAAGGGTTCGGCTTCGGCGAGCGCTCCTACCGGCCGCTGTTCCCGGCAATCTGCGGCTCGAGCGCCGACCAGCTCGTGTTCGAGTTCGCCAATCGCGAGATGGCCGAGAGCGAGCTGTGGCGCGAATTCGATTGCCCGAAGGAGCTGGGCGCCGGCGTCCTCGACCTCAAGAACTTCTACGTCGAGAGCGCCGAGCTGGTGGCGCGGCGGATCCGCCGGGTTCTCGAGAGCGTGCCGGCGGAGCGGCTCTGGGTCAACCCGGATTGCGGGCTCGCGCGGCTCCCGCGCCACCTCGCGTTCGCCAAGCTCCAGGCGCTCGTGGCCGGCACGCGCCAGGTCCGCGAGACCCTCTAGCGCCATGCGCCTCTACAAGCCCGAGGTCGAGGCCCAGCGGTTCTGGAACCCGTACACGCAGACCATGCCGCGCGCCGATCTCGACCGCCTGCACCTCAAGAAGCTCCAGACCGTGATCGCCTACGCGTACGCGCGGAGCCCGATGTACCGGAACCTTCTCGACCGGAACCGCGTCCGGCCCGAGCAGATCCGCACGATGGACGACTTCGTGAAGCGGCTGCCGTTCATCGACAAGAAGGAGATTCTCGACGCGCAGGCCGTCAACCCGCCGTTCGGCGAGGCGCTCGCCACTTCCGAGGACTTCTTCCACCAGCGCTTCGCGACGTCGGGCTCGACCGGCGCGCCGCTGCACATCCCGCTCACCTATCACTCGGCCGAGCTCTGGGGCGAGTCGTGGGTCTACGTCTACTGGGCCGCCGGCCTGCGCGCGCGCCACAGCTTTTACTTCCCGTTCAACTTCGGAATCTTCGCAGCCTTCTGGTCGGCGTACATGGGCGTGCGCCGCCTGGGCGCCACCGTCATCTCCGGCGGCGGGCTCGACAGCAAGGCGCGGCTGCGCCAGATCGAGCAGTATCGACCGGACGTCATGCTGGCGACGCCAACCTACGCCCTGTACCTCGGCGAGACGGCTCGCGAGCTCGGCATGGACCTCGCCAGGACGTCGATCTCGCACGTGATCGTGGCCGGCGAGCCCGGCGGCAGCATCCCGGCGACGCGCCAGGCGATCGAGGAACTGTGGGGCGCGCGGTGCTACGAGCTCTACGGCATCGCCGAGCTCGGGCCGACGAACCCGGGCTGTCCCTTGCGGGAAGGTGTCCACCTCTGCGAGGAGTGGTATCACGCGCTCGTGGTGGACGAGGCGGGCAACCCGGTGGTGTACGGCGAGGTGGGCGAGCACATCGTGACGAGCTACATCCAGGACGGCCAGCCGCTCATCAAGTACCGCACGCACGACCTCGTGCGTTGGACGGATGAGCCCTGCGGCTGCGAGACCACCTGGCTCTACTATCCGGGCGGCGTGCTCGGCCGCACCGACCACATGATCATCGTCAAGGGCGTGAACGTCTATCCATCCGCCCTCGAGTCGCTGCTGCACCGGGTCAGCGGGCTCTCCGAGCACTACGAGCTGCACGTCGATCGGGACGCGACCAACGATTTCGTCACGGTGAAGGCCGAGGCGCGGCCGGACGTCGACGAGAGCCGCTACGGCGATCTTCACCGCGACGCGGAGGCGGTGATCAGATCCGTCATCGGCGTCAGCATCGGCGTCGCCGTGCAGAAGCCGGGGAGCCTGCCGCGCTACGAGCTGAAGGCCAAGCGCTTCTTCGACCATCGCCCGGCCGCGCATCGCTGGCAGCTGGCGGAGAGGCCGGGCGCATGACCCACGCGGAGACGCTCGAGCGCATTCGCGATCTGCAGGCGCGGGTCCGGGAGCTGCGCCGGGCGAGCGACAACCCGGCCATCGAGCGCACCATGCAGCTGCTCGACCTCTATTGCCACATGGCACGATGGGAGCTCGGGGACGTCGAGGCGATGACGCCCGAGGCGGAAGGCCGATGATCGACTGGGGGGCGCTGGGCGACGAGACGGTCGAGCTCCTGCGCCGCTATCTGCAGATCGACACCACCAATCCCCCCGGCAACGAGGTCGCCGGCGCGCGGTTTCTGGCCGAGATCCTGACGCGCGAGGGCATCGCGAGCGAGACGATCGAGGCGGGCCCCGGGCGCGCCAGCCTGCGCGCGCGCCTGCCAGGCGACGGCTCCCTCGGCGGAATCGTCCTGCACCATCACATCGACGTCGTGTACGCCGACCGGCGCTACTGGACGGTCGACCCGTTCGGCGGCGTTATCGCCGACGGCTACCTCTACGGGCGCGGCGCGATCGACATGAAGTCGACGGGCATCCTGCACCTGGCGGCTTTGCTCGCCCTCAAGCGCGCGCGGGTGCCGCTCAAGCGCGACCTCGTGTTCCTGGCGACGGCCGACGAGGAGGCCGGTAGCGAGTTCGGCGCGCAGTTCATCGCCGATCGGCGCCCGGACTGGCTGGCGGGGGCCGAGTACGCGATCTCCGAGATCGGGCTGATCCAGATGCATTCGGGCCTCACCGCGCCGCTGGCCGCGATCGTCATCTCCGAGAAGACGAGCCTGCCGATCACGCTCACCGCCCGCGGCGAGCCCGGGCACGGCTCGATGCCGTGGCCGGACACCGCGCCCAACCGGCTCGTCCGCGCGCTCGACCGGCTGCTCGCGGCGGAGCGGCCGCCGCGCGTGCTCCCGGAAGTGCAGGAGTTCTTCTCCCGCATGGCCGCGGTGCTGCCGGCGGAGCACGCGGTCGGCTACGACGACCTCGCCGGCAGTCTTCGAGATCCGGCCTTCCGCGAGCGTTTCTACGCGAACCGGCAGTACGCGGCGATGGTCAGGACGACCTTTGCGGTGACGATGCTGCGCGGCAGCGCGAAGAGCAACGTCATCCCGCCCGAAGCGACCGCACAGATCGATTGCCGGATGCTGGCGGGGGACGACCCGGAGGAGATCGCCGAGTGGGTGCGGCGCGCGGTGGCCGACCCGAACGTCCAGGTGCAGTTCGCCCGTGACCCGAAGGTCCCGAACCTCTCGCCGCCCGACACCGAGCTCTACAAGGCGATGGCCGACACGCTGCGGCGGCGGGCGCCGGGCGCGGTGGTGGCGCCGATGATCCTGGTCGCCTTCACCGACAACTGGGTGTTCCGCCGCGCGGGGCTCCACGGCTATGGCTTCAGCCCCTTCGTCATCGAGGAGGAGGAGCTCCAGCGCATCCACGGCAACGACGAGCGCATCTCGCTCGAGAACCTGCGCGAGGGCGTGCGGGCGTACACGGAGCTGCTGCTGAACGTGGCGGGGGCCTAGAGGAGACGCGCATGGATCGGCCGATCAGGTGGAAGAACGGGGCGCGGTGCGCGGTCATGATCTCCTTCGACGTCGACGGCGAGAGCCCGTGGATCCTGCGCGATCCCGCGCTCGCCGAGCGGCCGCTCCACATGGGCATGGGTGCCTACGGACCCAAGACGGGCATGCCGCGGATTCTCCGCGTCCTCGACAAGTACGACATCAAGTGCGGCTTCTTCATCCCGGGCTGGATCATCGAGCGCTACCCCGACATGGCCCGCGAGGTGCTGCGACGCGGCCACGAGGTCGGGCACCACGGCTACCTGCACGAGAAGCCGTTCTTCCTGTCGGGTCGCGAGGAGGAGGAAGCCCTGCTCGTGAAGACCCTCGACATCTTTCAGAGCGTGCTGGGCATCCGGCCACAGGGCTCGCGGGCGCCGTCCTGCGATCCGAGCAAGTACACGATGGAGCTCCTTCGCAAGCACGGCTTCGTCTATCACAGCAATTTGATGGACGCGGACCTTCCGTACTGCCACAAGACACCCTACGGCGAGCTGGTGGAGCTGCCGACCGCCTGGGTCAACGACGACTGGGTGTACTTCGGGTTCAGCGCCGTGCCGCCGGTGGGCAACGGGATCTGGAGCCAGGAGGACGTCTTCGAGATCTGGAAGGAAGAGTTCGAGGGCGCGTACGACGAGGGAGGCTTCTTCAACGTCATGGGCCATCCGCAGGTGATCGGCCGGCCGTCGCGCATGCGGATGGTCGAGCGCTTGATCCAGCACATCCTGGCCAAGAAGGACGTCTGGATCGCGCGGCCCCTCGAGATCGCGGAGCACTTCCTGAGCCAGCGGTAAGTGGATCCGTCGGGTCCGGCGTTTCGCGAGCCGAGCGCGCTCGCGCGGCTGTTCAACAAGGCCTTCGGCGTCCTGGTCGGCTGGGGCCTGGGCCCGCGCGACACCTACCTGCTCGAGGTGAAAGGTCGAAGAACGGGCCGCGTGTACTCGACGCCGGTGAGCGTGGTGGAGATCGGCGGCGCCATGTTTCTGGTGGCCCCGCGCGGGCGCACGCAGTGGGCGCGGAACGTCGAGGCCGCCCCGGACGTCACGCTGGCCCGGGGCTCGCGCCGCCAAGCCTATCGGGTCCGCGCCGTGCCCGACGCCGAGAAGGCGCCGGCGCTGCGCGCCTACCTCGCCCGGTTCCGATCCGTCGTCCAGCGCTATTTCCCCGTGCCGGCCGGCTCGCCGCCCGAGGCGTTCGTGCCGATCGCCGCGCGCTATCCGGTCTTCGAGCTGCGGCCCTCCCCCGACGTAGGGGGATCCCGCGGGGAGGGAGCCCGATGAAGCTGAGCGTCGACAGCCTCACGACCGGCCTGCAGTTCCACGGCGAGGTGCAGGGCAAGCGCCAGCATTACTACGTGCTCTCGAGCGCGCGGCAGTACTTTGTCATGTCGCTCTCGCGCAGCAAGCGCGACGCCGGGAACTTCAACCTCGTGAGCCGGGCGGCCGTCGACCAGCTCCATCGTCGCCTGCGCGGCCGGCGAGGGCTGACCGCACGGCTCGTGTTCGTACGCTCGAAGAACCGGCGCGCGGTGCCCTCGGCCCTGACCGCGCTGAACATGCTCTACGTGCTGGTGGCGACCGGCCGGGCGATCATCGACCCGCGCCGCAAGTCGGCGCGCGAGATCTTCTTCAACGTGAGGCGGTAGCGGTGCCCGCGCTGTCGATCCGCCGCGCGACGTCGCGCGACGCCGCCCTTATCCTGAAATTGATCCGCGGGCTCGCGGAGTACGAGCGGCTGGCGCACCAGATGGAGGCCACCGTCGGCCAGATTCGCCGTCACGGCTTCGGCCGGCGGCGCTATTTCGACGCGCTGATCTGCCGCCGCGGCCGTACCGCGATCGGCTTCGCGCTCTACTTCTTTACGTATTCGACCTTCGTCGGCCGCCCGACGCTCTACCTCGAGGACCTCTTCGTGCTCCCGGAGGAGCGCGGACGCGGCGCCGGCAAGGCGCTCCTGGCCGAGCTGGCGCGCATTGCCGTGCGGCGCGGCTGCGGCCGACTCGAGTGGGCCGTGCTCGACTGGAACGCGCCCTCGATCCGGTTCTACAAACGCCTGGGCGCCAGGCTGCGGAAAGAATGGATTTTGACGCGACTATCCGGTCCCGCCCTCCGTCGCCTCGCGGCCCGAAGTCGCACCAAGTCGCGAAGGTAATCGTCTCCGGAGCGGTCGCGAACCCGCCGCTACCGACCGTGTGTCCTACGCCACAGGGAGGACTCACCCATGCCCGACGATTTCGAGTACATCTCGCGCGCGCGTCTCGAGTACGAGGGCGGCTACCGGCACGCCTATCTCGGTGAAGTCCCCGAACCCGTCGTCTACGGCGTCCAGGGAGCGCTCCGCCAGTACTACGGCGCCAAAGAAGGACCGCCGATCGCCTCGACGCTCGATCACATCGTCGCCGCCGTCGCCGGCTGAATGTACGGCACTCTGCGAGGCGCCCTGGCAGGGCGCAAGATCGGGTTCGACCGCGAGTCCTACAAGGCCACCGTCGAGGGACGCATCGTCGGGATCGGCAAGACGATCCGGATCCGGTCGATCCACGTGCACTACGACCTCGCGGTGCCCGCTGACGCTGTGGAGGCGACGGAGCGTGCGCTGGCCGTCCACGTCCAGGGCTGTCCCGCGCATCAGAGCGTGAAGGATGCCATCCAGGTCACCTGGGACGCCGCGCTCCGCGTCGGCGACCGCGCAGTGACCGTTCGGGAGGATAGCCATGCCTCTTCCGCCTAGGGACTTCGACGCGATCGGGCCGAAGGAAGGCCAGCGCTTCCCGGACGTGCGCCTGTCCGACCAGACGGGCGCGCTGGTGGACCTGCACGAGCAGCGCGCCGGGCGGCCAGCGCTGGTGGTGTTCTATCGCAGCGCGGAGTGGTGACCGTTCTGCAAGACGCAGCTCGTCGAGCTGCAGGGGGTCGCGCCCGCGCTGGCCGTGAACGGCGTCGCTCTATTCGCGATCAGCTACGACTCTGTCGAGATCTTGCGGAA
>QHSM01000282.1 GCA_003221595.1 Candidatus Rokuibacteriota bacterium
CGCGGCGCCACTCGCGCCGGACCTGGCGCGGGAGGTAATGCTGGAATCCGCGCGCAAAGGCCAGGACGAACGCCATGATGTGCGCGCCGATGTGGTCGTTGTAGATCTCGCGAAAGTTCGTGACCACGACCGGGTGCGCGATCAGCGCCGAGGTGTAATACCCCGCGGGGGGCGCCGCCTGCGGCGCCTGGAGCCAGCGGAGCCGCTGCGCGTCGCGC
>QHSM01000283.1 GCA_003221595.1 Candidatus Rokuibacteriota bacterium
GACGACGAACGCGCCCATCCGTATGTTGAGCCCGGTCAGATCGCTGACGACGCTGCCGTGCGTGACCAGCACGAGGACCGGGCCATCGTGGTGCGCCGCGATGGCTCGGCGGATCTCGGCCACCTGACGCCGGCGGCGCTCCGCGTCGTCGAGCGCGCCTTGCAGCGGCTCCCACGCCTGGGCGCGACCGAAGGCCAGACGCCCGGTGTCCATGCACCGGCAGCGCGGGCTGGACAATATCACACCGACCGCGATGCCGCTCCGGCGAAACGCCTCGCCGACCCGCGCCGCCTGCGCGCGACCGTTCGCGTCGAGATTCCGTTGCGTCGAGCAGTCGTCGAGTCGCGCGCTCGGCAGATCGAAGCCCCCGGGCGCGTAGCTGTGACGCAGCACCACGACGCTGCCCGGCGCGCGCAGCGCGTCCCAGATCGACTCCGTCGCGTGCGCGATCGAGACCGAGACGACGCACAGGACGACCGCCGTCAGCCCGCGAAACAGAGTCATGACCATTCCCCGGTGCTCAGGCAAAGGCGGGCAGGACTTGCCGCGTGAGCAGATTCATGGAGCGCGCCGCCTCGTCGCGCGGAATGCCGGGCGCGGACACCCGGAAGACGAGGTGGCCGAGCGCGAGCTCCTCCTGAAATCGCTCGATCTGCCGGATGCAGGTCTCCGGATCGCCCAGGACGATCCGATCGGCCGCCAATCGCTCGATGGTCAGGTCGCCCGCGGGCCGCTTCACGATCGGATGCGGCCAGCGGAAGTACGTGTCCTCGAAGGCCCGGATGAACGCGGCTCCCGCGATCGCCCGGGCGCGCTCGACGCTTTCGGCGACGAAGACGTATCGCATGAGCGCGACCTCGCCCGTGCCCGGATCGCGTCCCGCTTCCTTCCGGGCCTCGCGGAAGAGGCGTACGCACGCCGCGACCTCGTCGAGCTTCGCCGAGGGGCCACCCAGCCACGCCTCTCCCAGACGCCCGGCGCGGCGGACGGCCGGATCGACCCAGCCGCCGAACCACACCGGCGGACGGGGACGCTGGACCGGGCGCGGGTACACGGAAGCGTTCGTGACGCGATAGTGCCGGCCCGCATGGGTCACCTTGTCCTCGGTCCAGAGCCGCTGGATCAAGGGCACGGCCTCGTCCATCCGGCTCCCGCGCTCCTTGAGCGACACGTCGAAGGCCGCGAATTCCTCCGGGGCGTACCCGGCCCCCACGCCGAGGATCAGGCGACCGGCGGAGATCACGTCCACCATCGCGCCCTCCTCCGCCACGGCGAGCGGCTGGTAGAGCGGGAGCAGGAGCACGGCGGTCCCCAGGCGAACCGTGCGCGTGCGGCCGGCGATGGCGGCCAGCCCGATGAGCGGTGCCGGATAGAGCGTTCGATTGTTGTGGTGCTCGCCGAGCCACACCGAGTCGAATCCCGACGCTTCGGCGCGCTCGCACTCACGGATGGTCTCCTCGAAATCGCCCCCCGCCTGCAGCGGGCTCAAGCCGAACTTCATGTCGTATGCCCTCCCCTTGTCGCCGGTCGTCACCGCCCGCGCGTGCCGGGTTGCCGGGCGTTCGCTGACGTTCTGTCAAACCGAGACGGCCGCGCCGACCCGCGGCGGGTGACCGGGCGCGCCAGAAACTTATGCGCAATCGCTCGATAATGCACCATAACTGGCCCGATGCGTTGCGGCATCGGATGTGCACGACGCACGTAATGGGCGTGGCGCGCGAGCGAGTCGTAGCCCACTCCCGGGCTCGCACAAGGGAGGAACTATGGTGAAGCGCATCTCGAAGATCGCTCTGGCGCTCCTGGTCTCTGGGCCTCTCCTGGCCGGTTGCGCGAAGTCACCGTTTGCCTCGGACAGCTCGTCCTCGACGAGCGCTTCGATGGACGGCGCAGACGGTCGGGGCTTCGCGTCCGCGGCCGGCGGAGCGGCCGGCGCATACGGACAGGGCAACGCTGCCAGACCTAACCCCAAGGAATTCTCGCAATCGGCGCAGCTCAAGGACATCCGCTTCGAATTCGACCGGTACGACATCCGTGCGGAGGACGCCGAGGTCCTGGACGCGAACGCCGAGTCAATGAAGGCCAACCCCAAGCTCCTGATCCTCATCGAGGGGCACACCGATCAGCGCGGGACCAGCGAGTACAACCTGGCGCTGGCCGACCGGCGCGCGAAGGCGTCGATGAACTATCTCGTCTCGCGCGGCGTCCGCTCGAACCGGATCTCGGTCATCAGCTACGGCAAGGAACGCCCGACGTGCAAGGACGCGAACGAGGGGTGCTGGAGTCAGAATCGCCGCGCGCACTTCATGGTCAAGGGACAGTAGCTCACCGTCTTTTCGAGGAGGAGGAGCGACCCTCCTCCTCCTCGCTCAGACCTTCTCCTTCCGGCTCTGCTTGATGATCGACTCCATCGTGACACCTTGACGCTCGCGAGCCCACGTGACGCAAACCCGATCGGTGAAGTACCTGTGCATGCCGAGGATCGGCGTATGGGGCAAGGCACCCTCGAGAACGGCACGCGCTCCCGGTTGTAGCAGATCGGAGAGAGTAAGAAAATATTCTGGGGCGGGGCGGACTAGCGGTTCTGCACGACCACCGTGCTGAACCGGCTCGGCGCGACGTTCGTGTAGACGACCGTGCCGTCACGCTGGACGAACTGCTGGATGCCGCTTCTCTGCAGCTCCCACGCGGGCGGCGCGCCGTAGTAGCGCAGCACGCGGGCCACGTACTCGCGGGTCTCCGGATACGGCGGAATGCCGCGGTAGGACGTCACCGGCCTCTCGCCCGCGTTGTACGCCGCCAGGGCAAGCGGGAGATCGTAGCGGAAGCGCTCCATGAGCCCGCGGAGGTGGCGGGCGCCCGCGTGGATGTTCTCGCACGGGTTGAAGGGGTCGCGCACTCCGAGGATCGCGGCCGTTTCGGGCATCAGCTGCATGAGCCCGCGCGCGCCGCTCGAGGACACGGCCCGAGGATCGAATCCGGATTCGACCCGGATGACCGCCCAGATGAGCCGCTCGGGCACCGCGTAGCGCGCCGCGGCCTCGGCGATCTCCTGGGAGTAGGTGCCGTAGTCGGCCGTCTGGCGCGGGGACTCGTAGGCCGCGGGCTGGGTGAGCGCCACCCGCTGAAGGGAAGGGTTCGGCTGGATGTTCGTGAAATGGGTCGTCCCGTCCCGCGTCGTCCGCTTGTACACCTGCGCGCCGGCCGGCGTCGCCGCGCCGACCGCGGCGGCAACCAGCAGGAGGATCAGGGACCGGGGGCCGATGCCTTCCATGCCCCCTCTCTAGGGCAAATCCGATACCGGGACCGAATTTCCAGAAGTATCAAGGGGTTCCGGGGCCCTGCTCAGAAGTGGGCCTGGCTCGTCTCTGACCGGGGGGGACCATTCTCTGTCCAGCCCGCCGGCAGCGGTTTTCGGACGCCGATTGACCCCCGCTCACCGATTGACTACGGTTGGGCCGCTGCGAAATCCCGTCCGCGAGGAGCCGACCGATGGCCGACTGGACGCCGCCCACCCAGGATCGGGTCGAGGCGCATTTCAAGGACCTCAACAACGCGGAAGAGGGTCACTACGAGTTTCTGTTCACCGCCACGCCGATTCGTCTGGTGGGCTCGACCGGGGCGCCGGCGCACCCGCTCGCGATCTTCTGAGGCGCGGCGGGCGCCAGGCCGGCGAGGTCAGGCCGCCGGCGCGCCCGGGCCCCGCAGCAGCATGCCGGGAACCTGGCCGGTCGCGCGGCCGTGCTCGAGCGTGACCCGGCCGTTGACCACGACGGCCGCGATCCCCTCCGCCTTCTGCACCAGGCGGCGGGCGCCGCCCGGCAGATCGGTCTCGACGCTCGGCATCGCGGGCCGCACGCGCGCCTCGTCGAACAGGACGAGGTCTGCCGCGTATCCCGCGCGCACCAGGCCGCGATCGTTCAGCTCCCACGCCGACGCGTTGTCGAAGGTCAGCTTGCGCACCGCCTCTTCGAGCGTGAACGCCCCCCGGACGCGCACCCAGTAGCTCAAGAGGTGCGTCTGCAGCGACGACCCCATCTCCTGGCAGACGTGGGCGCCCGAATCGGAGAACGTCGCCAGGGTGCGCGGGTGCTTGAGCATGCCGAGCACGTGCTCCGGATCCTCGTTCACCAGCGGCTGCACGAAGACCTGATTGTCGTTCTCGAGCACGAGATCGATCATCACGTCGACGGGATGCTGGCCGCGCTGCCCCGAGAGCTGCGCGACGGTGGGATCGTTCCAGTCGACGCCCTTCATGGCATAGAGGTTGTCGTAGTCCGGCTTGCGCGGATCGGTGGTGGCTGCCCCGCCGCCCTGGAACACGTTGTCGCGGGGCTTCATGTGCGCCTCGTCGGCGATCAGCCGGCTGCGCGCCGCCGGATCGGCGAGACGCCGCTTCTGCTCGTCGAGCGGCAAGCGCCGCAGCTCCCGCCACGCCGGCAGCACGTCGAAGGGCAGATAGGACTTCAGCGAGAAAATGGCGTTGATCGAGCGCGTCGTGGTCTGGCCCCACATCCGGGCGCCGGCCGCGGCGCACTCGTCCAGATAGTCGAGCTGATACGTCCACGGATTGGGCTTGTCGCCCTGGCGGCTCGAGATGGTGCCGAACATCACCGGCCGTCCGGACTCCACCGCCACCTGCTTGAGCCGGGCGAGGAATCGACGTTGCGCCTCGCCGCCCGAGGTGTCGGGGCCGATCTGGAACACACCGGCGTTCAGGTCCGCCAGCGCGCCCACCAGGCGATCGAGCTCCGACCAGTCGGCGATCCGGCTCGCCACGGGCGTGTCGTCGGGCGTGACGTGGGTCGTCGCCCGCGAGCTCGAGAAGCCCATGGCGCCGGCGCGCACGGCTTCCTTCACCGCGGCGACCATGCGGGTCAGGTCGTCCTCGGTCGCCTTCTCGGTCAAGGCGCGCCGGCCCATGACGTACATGCGCAGCGCGGAATGGCCGATGTACGCGCCGTAGTTGATCGCCTTCGGCAGCCGGTCGACGGTCGCCAGATACTCGGGGAAGGTTTCCCAGGTCCAGTCGATGCCGGCCAGCATGGCCTCGGTCGGAATGTCTTCCACCGCGGTCAGGCAGCGGGCGAACCATTCGCGATCCGCGGGCCGGCAGGGCGCCAGGGCGAACCCGCAATTCCCCATGATCACGGTGGTGACGCCGTGCCAGCAGGAGCAGCTCCCGATCCGGTCCCACGCCACCTGGGCGTCCATGTGGGTGTGGCCGTCGATGAACCCCGGCGCGACGATCAGCCCGTCGGCGTCGAGTGTGCGCTCGGCCGCGGACCGGATCCGCCCGATCTCGACGATGCGGCCGCTCCGGATCCCGACGTCGCCGCGGTAGCGCGCGGCGCCCGAGCCGTCGACGATCGTCCCGCCGCGAATCAGCAGATCGAGAGCCATCGCGTGCCCGCTACGCGCGCATCATGGCCTGCGCCCGCTCCTCCACCTCCGGGAGCTTGCGCGCGATGAGCCCCTCGTCGAGGGCCGCCGCCACGGTCGGATACCCGGCCCGCGCCAGCATGGCCGGCAGCCGTCCACTCCGGAACTGATCGACCGCCCACTTGAAGGGATCGGGCACCAGCGTCTTGTCCAGGTAGATCCGCTCGTTCTTGTACCGGGGGCCGTAATGGTAGTGCGGATAGATGCGGAAGCAGTCGAAGGCGAGCAGCTCGATCTCCTGGCCGGCGATGTCGCCCATGACATGGATCGCCATGCCGCCATCGCCCTGACCGGCGGTGCGCACCTCGAGGCCGAACCGGATGTTGCCGGCCTCGATGATGTCCGTCCCGCGGTTGTGGCGAACCGTGCGGCGCTTCCCGACCGCCATCTCGCACGCCTTGGCCTCAACCTCGTCCAGCGCGGGCATGAGCAGCGACGGGTCGATCTGCAGGCCGATCTGCTCGTATCCGGCGCGTCCGAGCATCGCCGGCAGCTTCTTGCGCAGCTGGGTCATCGTCCACCGCAGGGGATTGCCGGTGACGGTGGGGTCGAGCATGACGCGGACGTTGGTGTTCTCCGGGTCGTAGTGATAGTGCGGGCGATTGTCGAGGCACTCGAACCGGAGCAGCTCCCTTTCCTTGCCGTCCACGTTGCCGATTACTTGAAGGCACACACCCTGGTCGGCGTCGTTACCGCCCTGCCCTTCGGCGCCCTGGCCGTGCGGCGCACCGCCGTCGATATCGCGGTACTGCAGGGCGAAGCAGACCGGAGCACATGAGATCTTCGCGCCACCGATGTCCATCGAGCCCTCCTTTTTCCGGCTTGTCCGAGAAGCGCTTCCTGCCGACGACCCGACCGTTCCGGCGAGCATCGCCGCAACCCGGCACGCTAGCGCCGCGGCGGGGCCTCGTCAAGCAGGATGCAATCGCCGCCACGGATCGTCCGGACCGTAATTTGACACCGCGTCGCGGGGACATTACGGTGCCCTGAGAGCACACTCGCACGAAGAGGAGCCTGGGTATGCGAACCTACTACGACATCGACCTGACCGGCCGTTCGATCACCAGGCGTGAGCTGCACGGTGAGGACGTCGTCAGGGCCGGACGCTATCTGATCGCCAAGACGCTCCTCGAGCTGGGCGCCGCGACCGTCGACCCGCTGTCGCCCGCCAACCCGCTCATCTTCTCGGCCGGGCCCTTCGCCGGTACGAGCTTCTCCAACGCCAACCGGACGAGCGTGGGCTGCAAGAGCCCTCTCACCGGGGGCATCAAGGAGGCCAACGGCGGCGGCAGCTTCAGCTACGGGCTCGGTCAGCTCAAGGTCGCCGGCTTCACGCTGCACGGGGCCTCGCCGACCTGGGTCGTTCTGCACTTCAAGAAGGACGGCACGATCGACTTCGACGACGCCGCGCCCTACCTGGGCAAGGGTAACTTCGAGGCTCAGGAGATGCTGCACCGGAAGTACGGCAAGAAGGTCACCATCGCGCTCTGCGGTCCCGTCGGCGAGTATCAGGGCCTGCTCGGGGGCATTTCCTTCAGCGACAAGGACGGCCGCCCGGCGCGGCTGTCGGCGCGCGGCGGCGTGGGCGCGGTGATGGGCTCGAAGAAGGTCAAGGCGGTCGTGGTGGACCTCGACAAGATTCCGCCCTTCACGGACACGAAGAAGGTCAACGCCGCGATCAAGGACTACGCGAAGATGCTGCTCGCGGACTCCATGGTCACGAACTTCTATCAGAAGATCGGCACCATGGGCATGGCGGATCTCCAGAACGCGCTCGGCGGTCTGCCCGTGCGGAATTTCAGCGCCGGCCAGCAGGTGAACACGGCGAGCGGCGAGAAGTTCAAGATGGGCGGCGAGCACATCAGCCAGCTCAACGTCTCGCGCGGCGGCGAGCACACGCACGCCTGCATGCCCGGCTGCGTGATCCAGTGCAGCAACGTCTACGCCGACGCCAGCGGCAAGGAAGTGGTCTCGCCGGTCGAGTACGAGACGCTCGGTCTTCTCGGCACCAACTGCGGCCTGAGCGATCCCGACGAGCTCGCCCAGATGAACTTCCTGGCGAACGACCTCGGGGTGGACACCATCGAGCTCGGCGCCACGCTGGCGGTGCTCATGGAAGCCGGCCTCGGCGCGTTCGGCGACGTGAAGTTCATGGCCGACTGCATGGCCGAGATCCGTCAGGGCACGGAGAAGGGGCGCCTCTGGGCGCTGGGCACGGCGCGCGTGGGCGAGCACTACAAGGTCCGCCGCGTGCCGGTCATCAAGAAGCAGGCGATCAGCGCGTACGATCCCCGCGTGGTCGAGGCGACCGGCATCACCATGATGGCGACGGCGCAGGGCGCCGATCACACCGCGGGCAACCTGCCGCGGCTCAAGACCCGCGAGATGAACGCCGAGCAGATCGTCGAGCAGAGCCTGGCCCACCAGGCGCGGGTCGCCGCCAACGACTCGCTGGGGCTCTGCATCTTCGGGATGAGCGTCACCAACCCGAACACCGAGTTCATCGCCAACGCCATCAACGCCGCCCACGGCACCAGCCTGACCAAGGACTTCTTCGAGCCGCTCGGACGGGCGGCGCTCCGGATGGAGTACGAATTCAATCGTCGGGCCGGCTTCACGGCGAAGGACGACGAGCTGCCCGAGTTCTTCTACGCCGAGCCGCTGCCGCCCACCAATCACGTGGCGCGCTTCCATGGCGCCGACGTGCACGGGATGTACGAGCGCCTGCCCGCATAAGCGAGCTTTCCGATGGGTTGAGCTGCGCTCGACGCGACGGCCGCTCCCGTCCGGCGAGCGCAGCGTTCCGATCTCGGAGCGTTCCGCCTCACCCGTAGCGCCCGGCGCGAACCGATGAAGGAGACCACGCCATGCCGCCGAAGGCCCGCATCGCCCACCTCGCCGGATCGAACGCGACCATCCAGAACAGCCCGCCGCTGGTCACCAGCAACAAGGCCCGCGCGAAGTACGGCCTGCCTCCGCTGACCGACGCCGACGGCGCGCCGCTGCGCTTCGACGCGCTCCGCGCCCAGCGGCTGGCCGCGCCGGTGACGGTCTACGTCGAGCAGTTCAGCGCGCATCCGCTCGAGCGCGACGCCGCGGAGCTCTACGGCCCGCCCGACGGCTACGTCGACTCGCGGGGGACCTTTCACAAGGAGCGGCGCGGCGCCGACGACAGGCCCGTGTACGAGATCACGCTCGGGCCGGAGGACGGCGTCTATCCGCTTCCGTACATGGCGCGGCAGGCCGACGGCCGGGCGTGGGAAGAGGACTGCGCCTTTCCGATGGCGCCCGAGGCGCAGGCGCGGCAACCCTTCTATCCGGACGGCGCGCGGCTCTTCGAGGAGATCGATCGGCTCGGCGTGGGCGACAAGGGCGTCGGCAACCAGATCTCGGGACGGGCGGAGATCGATTTCTATCGTGTGATGCCGTCCTC
>QHSM01000659.1 GCA_003221595.1 Candidatus Rokuibacteriota bacterium
GGCCTCGTTAGGGCCTTCAACTCCTCGAAAAGCAATCGTATCTCCGGAGGCGGGGTCGGGCAGAGAGTTCGATGCGTGTCAACTACGGGGAGCCAACCTTTTTGACCGCTACTTCGCTTTCAGACGCAGCTCCTCGTAGGGCGCCGAGCTCGACATGTAGGGAATGAGCCCGACGGCGGACTCGGCGACGCGGGGGCCATAGCCGGCGACGTTGGCCAGCTCGAGGAGTGGCGCGTACATCACCTTCTCGTGGATGAGCTGCTGGGCCTGGTGGAGAAGCTTCTCGCGCTTACCGCGGTCCGTCTCCATCGCCTGTCGCTGGACGAGATCCTCGATGTCCGGATACGTCCCATAGGTGAAGAGGCCGCCCGCTGCCACGAACGCGTCGAGCCTGGTCGCCGCGTTGCCGAAGGCGGCGCTTGTGCTCTGGATGATCTGCTTGAGCCGCTTGTCCCCGTACTCCTTGAAGAAGGCCCCGCGCTCCATCGGCCGAATCGTAGCGCGGATGCCGACCGCCCCGAAGTAGCTGGTCACCCCCTCGGCGAAGGACGCGTTCGCGAGGTCGACGGTGATGGTCCCGGCGTCGAAGCCGTTCGGGTAGCCCGCCTCCGTCAGCAGCTGGCGCGCTCTCTTCTGATCGAACGGGTAGAGCGGGGCCGGCCAGGAAAAGTCGAAGTTCTGAGGAATGATGCTGGCCGTGGGCTTCGACAGCCCGAGCGTCTCGGCCTGGTTCACCGCCTGGCGGTCGATGGCGAGGTTGGCCGCCAGGCGCACGCGACGATCGGCCCACGGCGATTTCGGGTCCCACTGCTCGGTGAATACGTACCAGACCGGGAGCGCGAGATAGTAGGGCTTGAGCGTAAGCCCCGGGGTGCGGCGCAGCTCTTCGGCCAAGGCACCGCGGAAGACGTAGCCGATGTCGGCCTCGCCGCGCTTGAGCATGGCCAGCCTCACCGACTCGTCCGGGATCGACCGGAGCAGGAGCGTCTTCACCGAGGGCGTCTTGCGCCAGAACTGCTCGTGCGCTTCCAGCGTGAGCTCGACGCCGGGTTTGAAGCCCACGACCTTGTACGGACCGGCGCCCATGGGGGCCTTCTTGAACCCCTCGTCGCCGACCCGTTCGACGTATTTCTTGGGCACGATCCAGGCGGCACCGGTGGCGGGACTGGCGTAGAACGTCATGAAATCCGGCCACGGCCGCTTGAGGCGGAAGCGCACGCGGAGCGGATCGACGATCTCCACCGAGGCCACGTGCTCCTTCAGCGTCTTGGCGGACGCGCCGCGATAGCGCTCGAACGAGAACTTCACGTCGTCCGCGGTGACGGTCTCGCCGTTGTGGAACCGTGCATTCTTGCGCAGCACGAACTCGTACGTCAGGCCGTCCGGCGACGCGGTCCACGATTCGGCCAGACACGGCGTGGACGCGTTGCCCGGCATGGGCTTTACCAGCGCGTCATGAATCGCGTAGTAGAAAATGAACGGCGTCACCAAGCCTTCGGACTCGGCGGGATCGAACCAGCGCGGCACAATCGAGATGTTGTAGACCAGCGTCATTTGGCCCGCGGGCGCCTGTCCGCGGGCGCTCGACAGCCCGCCGGGACCCAGCACCGCAACGACGAGCAGGACAAGCACACGAAGCGATCGGCGCATGGTGCTACTTTGCCCCCGCACGACGGTCAGAGACGAGGCGACCCTCCTTGAATACGAGGCGCAGCCGTCGCAGGTTCGTGATGTCCTGTAGGGGATCGTCGTCGACGACGATGAGATCGGCGAGCTTGCCCGGCTGGATGGTTCCGAGCTCGGCGCCGACGCCGCAGAGCTCAGCGGCATCGCGCGTAGCGGCGAGAAGAGCCTGCCGCGGCGTCGCTCCGTCCTTCACCCACAGGCCCAGCTCGAGTAGCGCCGCCTCCTTCAGCGGCCGGATGTCAGAGCCTAGCGCCATCCTCACGCCGGCCGCAAGCGCTCGCCGGAACCACTCGCGGTGCTCACCGGAGGCCTGGTCCGCGCGCTCACACAGGTCCGGTGACAGGTTCCGCTGCTCGACCCATCGTTTCTCCCACGGATCGCTCGCCTGATCCGGGGTGAGGTGGCTAATCGCCAGCGTGGGTACGTACCACGTGTTGCTGGCGCAGAGCTGCTCGACGCACTCTTGATCCATGATGTAGCCGTGCTCGACGCTGTGCGCGCCGAGCCGGACGGCCTTCTTCACCGCTTCGGGGTTGGCGGCATGCGCCATCACACGAAAACCGCGGGCGCGACAGATTGCGAACGCCGCCTCGAGCTCCTCGTCGAGGAGGAACGACTGCCAGTGGCGGTCCCAGGACGGGCCCATGATCCCGCCCGTGAGATTGAGCTTGATGTGGTCAACGCCGTTCTTGATCTGCTCCCGGATCGCGCGGACAAATCCGTACGGGCCATCGCACTCGAGCGCATGACCCGACGTCAGGAAGTGGCCACCCGTGCTGGTGAGGAAGTGGCCGGCCGCGAACACACGCGGACCCACGTACTGGCCCGTATCGAACGCGCGCTTCCAGGCCACGTCCATGAAGTGCGCAGCGCCGGCGCACCGCACGCCTACGACGCCCGCCTCGGTCAGCGCCTCCATCAGGCGCTGGCCAAACGCGATGGTTTGGTCGACCACATTGGCGCCAGTCTCGGCGACATAGTCGGGATGAA
>QHSM01000660.1 GCA_003221595.1 Candidatus Rokuibacteriota bacterium
ACCCTCTTCTACCAAGTTCCCCCGCCTCGCGCTATACTCCCGCACCATCATGAGTGAGCCCATTACCGCCGAAAAATTCGCGATCGGACAGTCGGTACGCCGTGTCGAAGACCCGCGCCTCATCAAGGGATTCGGCCGGTACTCGGACGACGTGAACCTGCCCCGCCAGGCCTACGCGGTGGTCGTCCGCTCCCCGCATTCGCACGCCACCATCCGGTCCATCGACGCCTCGGCGGCCCGGAAGGCCCGCGGCGTCGTCGGTGTGCTCACGGGCGACGATCTGGCCGCCGACAAGCTCGGCGACCTGCCGACCGACAAGAGCCGCAAGCGGCGCGACGGATCGCCGGCGTACGCGACGCCGCGGCCGGCGCTGGCTCGCGGCCGCGCTCGCCACGTCGGTGACCCGGTGGCCCTGGTGGTCGCCGAGACGATGGAGCAGGCGGTCGACGCGGCCGAGCTGGTGGCCGTCGACTACGAGCCCCTGCCTTCGATCGGGGCGACGGTCGACGCCATCCGTCCGGGGGCGCCGGCCATCTGGGCGGAGGCGCCGGACAACGTGGCCTTCGTCTGGGAAGCGGGGAACAAGGACGCGGTGGCGCGCGGGTTCGCCGGCGCCGCCCACGTGACCCGCCTCGACTTCGTCGTGACGCGTGTGGCGGCGGCGCCGATGGAGCCGCGCGGAGCGGTCGGCGAGTGGGACCGTCGCACGGGCCGCTACACGCTGCACACCGGTATCCAGGCGCCGCACGGTCTGCGAACGCTGCTCGCCGATCAGGTGTTCAAGGTGCCGCACAGCGATCTGCACGTGATCACCGGCGAGGTCGGCGGAAGCTTCGGCATGAAGAGCGGCGCGTATCCCGAGCCGGTACTGGTGCTGTGGGCGGCCAAGCGCTTCGGGCGGCCCGTCAAGTGGACGTCCGACCGGCGCGAGGGCTTCGTCACCGACGAGCACGGTCGCGACAACGTCTCGACCGCCGAGCTCGCGCTGGACGCGAACGGGAAATTCCTGGCGCTGCGGGTGGCCATCACGCTCAACATCGGCGCCTATCTCACGCCGCGGAGCGCCGGGCCGGGCACCAACAACGTCGGCGGCATCGCCGGAGTCTACACGACGCCGGCGATCCACGTGCAGACGACCGGCGTCTTCTCGAACACGACCCCCACCGGGCCGTACCGCGGCGCCGGGCGCCCTGAGGCGACGTACGCCATCGAGCGCGTCATCGACGTGGCGGCCCGCGAGCTCAAGATCGATTCGATCGAGCTGCGCCGCCGCAATCTGATCCCACCCACGGCGATGCCGTTCAAGACCGGGCTCGTCTTCACCTACGACTGCGGCGATTTCGCGCGCGGCATGGACATGGCGCTGGCCCTCGCCGACCGCGACGGCTTCGAGAAGCGGCGCGCGGAGGCGCGGCGGCACGGCAAGCTGCGCGGGCTCGGCATTGCCAATCCGATCGAGGTGGCGGGCGGGCCCTACACCGCGATGAACCCGGACACCGCCTCGCTGCGGGTCAACGCCGACGGCTCCGTGTCGCTGTTCACCGGCTCGACGTCGATGGGGCAGGGAAACGAGACGGCCTTCGCCCAGATCGTGGCCGATCGGCTCGGCGTGCCGCCCGAGCGCATCCAGGTGTTCTGGGGTGACAGCGACGCGCTCGGCGCCGGGCGCGGCAATGGCGGCTCGGGCGCCCTCACCGTGGGCGGCTCGGCGGTGACGCGCGCGACCGAGAAGACCAACGTTGCGCGGGCCGCCTACGTGCCGCGCCAGCTCCCTCAGGGCATGGAGTCCGGCTTCACCGAGGAAGCGTCCTTCACGCCGCCCGCCGTCACGTTCCCGAACGGCTCGCAGATCTGCGAGATCGAGATCGACGAGGAGACCGGCGCCGTGCGCGTCCTGCGCCACTCGGTCGTCGACGACGTCGGCCGCATGGTGAATCCCATGCTCGTGAAGGGGCAGATCCACGGGGGCGTCGTCCAGGGGCTCGGGCAGGGGCTCTACGAGGAGCTGACTTACGAGCCGACGACGGGCCAGCTGCTCGCCGGGTCCTTCATGGACTACGCGATGCCGCGCGCCGACGACATGCCCAGCTTCGACGTCGATTCCCACGAGGTGCCGACGCAGGTGAACCCGCTCGGCGCCAAGGGCGTCGGGGAGGCCGGGACCGTCGGAGCGCTGCCGGCCCTGCTCAACGCGGTCAACGACGCGCTGGCGCCGCTGGGTGTTCGTCACCTCGACATGCCGGTGACGTCCGAGCGCGTCTGGCGCGCCATCCAGGACGCCAAAGCCCGGCGCTGAGCGGCTGGGGGATTTTGTGGCGACGATCATCCGCGGCGGCCGTGTCCTCGACGCCCGCGCCCACCGCGCCGACGCCGCCGACGTCCTGATCACCGGCGACACCATCACCGAGATCGGCGCGCCCGGGCTCGCAGCTCCGTCCGACGCGACCGTCATGGATGCGCGCGGCAAGCTCCTTCACCCCGGGCTCATCAACGCCCACACCCACGCTCACGGCAACCTCGCCAAGGGCATGGGCGACCGCTGGACGCTCGAGCTTCTGCTGACAGCCGGGTCGTGGATCAGCGGGGGCCGCTCGCTCGAGGACAAGCATCTGAGCGCGAAGCTCGGCGCGGTGGAGATGGTCCTGAAGGGCTGCACGGCCAGCTACGACCTCCCGCTGGAATTTCCGGCGCCGACCCCGGAGGGGCTCGAGGCGGTCGGCAGTGCCTACGCCGCGGTCGGCATGCGCGCCGTCGTCGCGCCGATGGTCGCCGACCGTACCTTCTACGAGGCCATCCCCGGTCTCATGGAGGTGTTACCGCCGGCGCTCCAGCAGGACGTCGAGAAGCTCCGGCCGGCGCCCTGGAAGACGAGCATCGACAACATGCGCCGGGCGCTCGCGGCCTGGAAGCTCGACCGCGATCAGGTGCGTCCCGCGGTGGCGCCGACGATTCCGCATCACTGCTCGGACGAGTTCATCCGCGCCTGTGTCGATCTCGCGCGCGAGCACGGCGTGGGGCTGCACACGCACGTGGCCGAATCGAAGGTGCAGGCGATCGTCGGGCTCCGGCGCTACGGCAAGACGTTGACCGCCCACCTCGACGACCTCGGCGTGGTCGGCCCGCGCTTCACGGTCGCCCACGGCGTGTGGCTCGACGGGGACGACATGAAGCGGCTCGGCGACGCGGGCGCGTCGGTCGCGCACAACCCGGGCAGCAACATGCGGCTCGGTAACGGTCTTGCCGACATGCGCTCGATGCTCGAGCGCCGGGTCAACGTGGGCATCGGCACGGACGGCGCCAACTGCTCCGACAACCTGAACATGTACGAGGCGATGCGCCTGGCCTCGTTCGCCTCCAAGGCGCAGCGTCCGGACGTCGAGCGCTGGGTGACCACCGACGAGGTCGCGTTGGCGGCGACCGAGGGCAGCGCGCGGGCGCTCGGGTTCGAGGGCAAGCTCGGCCGGCTGGCGCCGGGCTACAAGGCCGACATCGTGTTCCTCGACCTCGGCCACGTGAACTGGATCCCGCTGAACGACCCCACCAACCAGCTCGTCCACACCGAGGACGGGAGCGCGGTGGCCCACGTCATGGTCGGCGGGCGGATGATCGTGCAGGACCGCCGGCTGACGACCGTCGACGTCGCCGCGCTGGCCCGCGAGGTCGAGAACGCGCGCGAGCGGCTCGCCCGCGTCAACGCGCCGGGGAAAGACCTCTACGAGCGGCTGGCGGTGATCGTCGGCCGATTCTGTCCCGGCCTCGCCCACACGCCGTACCACATCACCCGCTACG
>QHSM01000661.1 GCA_003221595.1 Candidatus Rokuibacteriota bacterium
TCGACGCGGACGGACACTGGGCGGAGTTCGCGCCGCACATGCGCGAGGAGTTCCGGAAGATCGGCGGCGACACCGCGGTCGAGGCGCTGGCCATGGCCAGCGCGCGCATCCCGAGCTCGCTCAGCATGTCCGTGGCCGAGCGCCGCCGCCGCCGGATCGGCCAGGAGGCGTTCTGGTTTCTGCCGACCAAGAACACGCTCGACCGGGCGACCGCGATGATGCCGCGCCTGCTCTACGAGCGCCTCGACGACCTCGGCCTCGACTTCTGCGTCATCTATCCGACCGCGGGGCTCGGCTACTACCGGCTGCCGCCGGACAAGCTGCGCCGCGCCCTCTGCCGCGCCTACAACGTGTTCACGGCCGAGCAGTTCCGGCCGTACAACGACCGGATCATTCCGGCCGCGATCATCCCGATGTACACGCCCGAGGAGGCGATCGAGGAGCTGGAATTCGTCTCCCGGCAGCTCGGCACCAAGGTGGTCATGCTCGGGAGCCTCATCCGCCGCCCGATCCCCGCGCTGGTCGAGGAGCACCCGGAGGCGGCGAAGTTCGTCGAGTGGTACGACCCGATCGCCATCGACAGCGAGCACGACTACGATCCGGTGTGGGCGAAGCTTCGCGAGCTGCGCATCGCGCCGAGCTTCCACAACGGCGCGCGCTCGATCCTGCTCCGGAACTCGCCGTCGAACTTCTGCTACAACCACATCGGCCACTTCGCGTCGGCCAGCGAGGCGATGGCGAAGGCCATCTTCTTCGGCGGCGTCACCCGGCGCTTCCCCGAGCTGAACTTCGCGTTCCTGGAAGGCGGCGTGGGCTGGGCGTGCTCCCTCTTCGCCGATCTCATCGGACACTGGGAGAAGCGCAAGCCGGACGCCCTCGAGAACACCAACCCGGCGCGGCTCGACCGGGCGGAGCTCCTGGCGCTGGCCGAGAAGTACGGAAAGCCCTCCGTGGTGGAGGCGGTCCGTCGCGGCGAGGGCCTCGACGACAACGGCGACGGCACCGGCGGCGTGAAGGACCTCG
>QHSM01000662.1 GCA_003221595.1 Candidatus Rokuibacteriota bacterium
CAGCGCTCGCCGTGGCGGCGAAGCGCGCCGAACATCGCCGCGTTCACCATGCCCCAGGGCGGACGGAAGTGACGGAGCGGCCGGCCCGCGGCGTCAGAGAGGAGGTGATGGGCGCGTCCGATCTCGGCGTCGGTCCGCCGCGGCCCGCAAAGCCAGAGGCTCCGGTGCGACCAGCCGTGGCTGGCGATCTCGTGATTCGCCGTCGCGATGCGGCGCACGGTCTCGAGCGCGCGCTCCGCGCGCTCGCCGACCAGGAAGAACGAGGCGCGCACCCCGTGGGCATCGAGCAGATCGAGGGTCCGGGACGTCCAGACCGGATCGGGGCCGTCGTCGAAGGTGAGCGCGATACGACGGCGCGTCGCCGGGCCGCGCCGGACGCAACCCGGCGCGACAAGATGAGCGCCCCAGGTGTAGGCAGCCCAGGCCGCGGCGGCGCCGGCGGCCAGCGGCCCGAGGATCATCGGGCCGGCACGCCGCCCTCGAGCACGGCCTCGACGATGCGCCGGGTCGCGTCCGGACGCCGCAGGCGACGCATTCGCGCCCGCAGGTGCTCGAGCAGATCGGGCGCGCGGAGCGCGTGGTCGAGGAGCGACGTCAGCTCCGCGCGCTTGCGGGCGACGAGCGCGATACCGGTCCGCGCCGCGAAGCGCTCGTTGCGGCGCTCCTGGCCGGGCAGCGACCCGTAGAGGAGGAGCGGCGTCTCGGCCGCCATCGCCTCGGCGAGCGTCATGCCCCCGGCCTTGGTCACGAGCAGATCGGCTGCCGCCATGAGGCGCCGGACGTCATCGACATACCCGAGCGTGCGGACCGGCGTGCCCTCGGTCAGGCGCGCGAGCGCGGTGTGGAGCCCCTCGTCTCGGCCGGCCACGACCACTCCCTGCAGTGGCCGCCGCAGGCCGCGAAGCGCGCGAGCGACGTCGTGCAGGCGACCGAGCGCGCCGTGCGACCCGGCCATCGCGAGGACAACCGGCATCTCGAGCGAGAGCCCCAGGGCGGCGCGCGCCGCCGCCGCGTCGGCCGGCTGGGCGAACTCAGCGCGTACGGGGACACCCGTCACGACGATGCGCTCCTCCTGAATGCCGCGCGCGATGTACTCGTGACGTACCTCGGCGGCGGCCACGCAGTAGCGGTCGACGTGGGGAGCGATCCACTGGTTGTGGGCGACGAAGTCGGTGACGACCGTCGTGTGCGGCGGCACCCGGTTCGCCAGGCGGGCGAGCGTCGACATCGCCGAGGCCGGCGTGGCGTGAACGGTGACGACGACGTCCGGCGCCAGCCGCTCGAGCAGGGCGGCCAGCCGCCCGGTACCGAGCCGGGTCACTCCGAACGTCAACCGCGAGTCGCTCGCCAGCCAGTCACCGAGCGAGTACCCCGCGCCCCACAGGAAGGGCGCGCGCCTGAGCAGTCCGTGATAGAGCGTCCGGCTCAGGCGATCGAACACCGGGTGGACCAGCTCCCGAAAATGATCCACGACGGTGACGGTGGTTCCCGCGCGCTCGAAGGCGTCGGCGAGACTGCGGGCAGCTGCGTTGTGGCCCGAGCCGTAGCTGGCGGTGAGGATCAGAACGCGGGTCATCGACCTGCCTCATCCTACCTTGTCTCGCACGCTGGGGCTGGTTAGACTGCATTCGGTCTCCTGGACTATGGCAAACCTGCTCGGACCGCCGCCGCGGAATAGAGACCGGTGACTCGGGGATCGCAGCCTCGCTGGCACGCACACCCGTACAATCGCGCGGAGCTCTACCGGCTGACCGCGGCGCTGGGCTGGCTGCCCCGTCGGATGCGCCTCGGGCTGGCTCGCCGCGTCGGGCACCTCGCGCAGTCGTTCCTGCCGGGCGAGCGCACCATCATCCGCAAGACGATGGCGATCATGACCGGCGCGACCGGCCGGCAGCTCGACGAGCTCACCGTCGGCGTCTTCGGCGAGTTCGCCATGTGCTTCAGCGATCTCATCACGGCGAGCCGCCATCCGAAGCGGCTCGGCGCGTACGTCGG
>QHSM01000663.1 GCA_003221595.1 Candidatus Rokuibacteriota bacterium
CCGCAGGCGCCGGTCGCGCGCTTGTCGCCCGCTACCGGGCCATCGTCTGGAGCGGTGCCGCGGCGGCGATCGCGATCGGGCTATTGCTTGCCGTGTTTCGGCCCTCCGGATGGGAATGGATGCTGCCGATGGCTCCAGTGGCGATCACCATGATGGTCGCGGTGGTCGCGTGGGGTGTGGCGCACAGGAAGGCGCGCGCGCATGCCGTCCCGTTCTCCGAGGTGCGCGTCGCCTCGCTCGTCCCGCGCGACACCTCGCTGCCGGGCGGGCCGCTGTTCGCCGCCGGACCGATTGTCATCCTGCTGGCGACGGCGGTGCTCGTCTACGCGTACCGGGACGACCTGCGAACTGGCCCGATCACGATCAAGCCGTTCGCGCCGCTCGTGTTCGGGGGGATGGCCGCCGCCATCATGCTGACGAGGGCCGTGTCGTTGGCGCGGAGGTCTCGTCAGGTCGCCGTCGACGGGCCGGCGGCCGAAGCGGAACAGCGGTTCCGGCGCTTGAACGTCCTCGTCCTTGTGTGTTCCGCGTACGCGGTGGCCGTTGCGCTGTCGGCCGCGACAGCCGCATCGATCCCCGGCTTCTTCGCCGTGATTGGAAGAGCCTGGTCGTTCGTGATGGTGCCCCTGCTCCTGTTCAATGTCGGCGTCGGGTACTGGATGTTCCGCGTGGGACAGGGCTTCCAGAAAGCCGTCGCGCCTGCGGCGCGGCAGGACGTTCACGGAGACGCCACGCCCGACCACGCGTGGAAGGCCGGCGGCTTCGTGTATTTCAACCCGCGCGACCCGGCCATCTGGGTCGAGAAGCGCATCGGCTTTGGCTACACGCTGAACATGGGCAACTCGCGCGCCTGGCTGCTCATCGCCGGCATGTTGCTGGCGCCGATGATTATCTTCCGTCTGGTGTTCGCCCTCTCTCTGAGCGTCCTCGTCGCGCCTGCGGCGATGGCGCAGGATCGCGGGCTCACGATCGAGTACACGGTCAAAGTAGCCGACATCCCGCGCCAGCTCTTTCACGTGACCACCGACATCAGGAACATCAGCCAGCCGTCACTCGACCTCTCGCTGCCGGTCTGGTCGCCCGGCTGGTACGTGATCGAGAACTACGGGAAGAACGTCGCTCGCTTCCGGGTCGCCGAGCCGGGCGGCCGCGCGCTACGGCCCGTGCAGGTCCGCAAGCAGACGTGGCGCATCGACACGAAGGGGATCTCGCGGATCACCGTCGAGTTCGACTACCTGGCGAACGTGCTCTCCGCGAACCAGGCGCGCATCGCGGCCGACTACGCGTTCTTCACCGGCACGCAGCTCTTCCTGATGCCGGAAGGCCACAGGTCACGGCCGAGCGTGGTGAAGTTCGACGTCCCGAGCGGCTGGAAGATCGCCAGCGGGCTCGACGAGACCGCCGATCCGATGGTGTTCACGGCGCCCGAGTACGACACGCTCGTCGACCAGCCGACGCTGATGGGCCATTTCGATGTCACGCGGTTCACGGTCGACGGCAAGCCGCACGACCTCGTCTTGAATCCCCCGGGTGTGTACTCAGCGGACAGGGCCCGCACGCTGGCCGGGCATCTGTCGAAGCTGGCGGAAACGCAGGGCAGGATCTTCGGCGGCCTCCCGTACAGGAAGTTTGTGTACTTCTATTTATTCCGGGCCAAGGAAGCGGCTGCCGCGGTGCTGGAGCACCAGAACTCATTCGTAATCGTCCGGAACCCCGACGCGCTGTCTCTGCCCGACGACATCATGGTGGGAGGGGCCGCGCACGAGTTCTTTCACGTCTGGAACGTCAAGCGCATCCGTCCGGTGGAGATGTGGCCCTACGACTACTCGAAGGAGAACGAGACGCCGCTGCTGTGGGTGTCCGAGGGCTTCACGTCGTATTACGCCAGCCTGTCGATGTATCGCGCCGGGCTGAGGGACGCCCGCGCCCTCGTCGCCGAGATGGCGCAGGGAATCGGGGATGTCGAGGGCAACGAGGCGCGGCGCGACATCTCCGCAGCGGACTCGTCCATGTCCACGTGGATCGACTACGCCGCTCCGGCTGCATCCAGGATTTCCTATTACTCGCAGGGGCGAAACCTCGCCCAGCTCCTCGACCTCTCCATTCGTCACGACACGAGCGGCGCGCGAGGGCTGGACGAGGTGATGCGGGCGCTCTTCACCGACTTCTACCAACGCGGCCGCGGATTCAGCACGGACGATCTCATTCGCGTCGTCAACAGGATCAGCGGCCAGTCGTACGACAGCTTCTTCAACAGGTACGTATCCGGCACCGACGTGCCGCCCTACGACACGTTTCTCGGCTACGCCGGCTATCAGCTCGAACGCGCGACACGAAAGATTCCCTTTCTGGGCGTGAACCTGGATACCTTGGGCCGGGTGACTGGTTTCCCTCCCGGCTCCGATGCCGCGACGTCCCGTTTGCAGCCGGATGACTT
>QHSM01000664.1 GCA_003221595.1 Candidatus Rokuibacteriota bacterium
CGACTCGATCAGTGGCACGCCGGCGATCGGCACCATCGGCTTGGGCATCGCGAATCCGCCCTGCCGCAGCCGGCTCCCCTCACCCGCGGCGATGATGCCGCCCGCCGGCGTCGTCCTCACAGCAGAATCGCCTCCAGCTCCCGGAGCGAGCCGATGCGCCGATCGCCGCGGCAGCACGGGCCGTCCGCGGAGGGCTCGGCGCCCGCGAGCCAGATGTGGCGCATACCGACGGCGCGCGCGCCCGCCATGTCGCGGGGCAGCGAATCGCCCACGAAGGTGGCGGCCGACGCGGGGACACCGAGAGCCTCGAGCGCGCGCTGAAAGATCCGCGGGTCAGGCTTCGTGCACCCGACCTCGGCCGAATCGACGAGAACCTGGAAGAAGGAATGAATGCCGGCATCGTCGCATACACGCGCCAGGTTTCCGTAGAAGTTGGAGACGACGCCGAGCCGGTAGCGCCGCGCCAGCTCGCGCAGGAGGGGGACGTTCACGGCGATGTTCGCCAGCGAATCGCCGATGAACCGGCGCGTCACGCCGGCGGCGATCGAGCGATCGGGCAGCCCGAGCGCACCCGCCACGCCCCCGACGAGCCGTGCGACCGTCTCCTCGAAGGAGGTCGTCGGCGGGATGGCGCCGACGAGCGCGTCGTCGGCCTTATAGAAGGAAGGGTCGAAGCGGTCGCGGGCCACCACGGCCCCCGCCTCGACGAACAGGCGGTATACCCGTTCCTTCCAGGGGAGCCCGTCGGCGTCCAGCGTTCCCCCGAAGTCGAACAGCACAGCAGCCGGTCCGTGGGCGATCAAGAAAGCGTGCCGCTCTTGACGATGTATATGGTGGAGGCGGTGGGAATTGAACCCACGTCCGGAAACCCTCAGCCGCAGGCGTCTACGTCGATAGCCGACCTACGCTACTGCTTCTCGCTACGCGGCACTCCGATCGGCAGGATCACCGCGCGGCCAGCCTCAAAAGTCTCGCCCCTCCCCTGAGGCCAGGTTTGGAGCCAGCCACCAGAATATGACGTCCGTTCCCGGTCCCTGATGGCTCGAGCCGGCGGACGCTGACGGGTGTTAGGCCGCCAGAGCTAGCTGTGTGTTGGCAGCTATACCATTCTCTCTATTTAACGAGGGGAGAGAAACCTCGAGACGCAGCCTGGACCTCACTGATCCCCGTCGAAACCTGTCGCCCCCCCAACCGTGTGATTTTTTTAGAGTATACCACGCGCTACCACGCACCGCGTCGAGCGACCCGGGCCGCCTTGTCCATCTCCCGCCGGACTTCCCGCTCTCGCAGTGTCGAGCGCTTGTCATGGAGCTTCTTGCCCCGCGCCAGGCCGAGCTCGACCTTGGCCCGGCCGTCCTTGAAGTAAAGGCGCAGGGGGACCATCGTGAGGCCGCGCTCGCTGATCTTGCCGGAAAGGCGTGAGAGCTCGCGTTTATGAAGGAGGAGCTTTCGATCCCGCTCGGGGTCGTGATTCGCGTCGGTGCCGTGGCTGTACGGGCTGATATGACAGCCGAGGAGCCAGCCCTCCCCGTTCCGGACGGACGCGTAGCTATCCTTGAAGTTCACCAGACCTGCTCGGAGCGACTTGACCTCGGTGCCGCGAAGCACCAGCCCCGCCTCGACCGTCTCGAGGATCTCGTACTCGTGCCGGGCCCGCCGGTTCGTCGCGATCGGGCGGTCTCCGCCTTCCTTGGCTTGACTTGGCATGTCCGAAAGGTATTATGACTCACGCTTTTCGGGCCGAAGTGGCGGAATTGGCAGACGCGCCAGATTCAGGGTCTGGTGCCCGCAAGGGTGTCGGGGTTCGAGTCCCCGCTTCGGCACCAT
>QHSM01000284.1 GCA_003221595.1 Candidatus Rokuibacteriota bacterium
CGTGGCCTGGCCGGGCGTCTTGTCATCGCGGACGCGCGTGATCCGTGCGAACCGGAGCGCCAGTCCCGACGGGTAGGTCGGGCTCTTCTGGATCTCGTTGTGCGCCACCTCGACCACGACCTCGGGCCGCACGCGCACGGTGTAGCCGTCGTCGCTCGTGGCGAGCGCCCAGAGCCGCTCGGTCATCTCGACGAACTGGCGGTCGGTGAATCCCTTGAACGTCTTGCCGACGTCCGCGAACGCGTCGCCGTCGCGCACCGCCAGGTGATAGTTGGAGAGCCAGCCCCTTCGCCGTCCAGAGCCGCGATCGGCGGCGACGATGACGCAGTCGACGGTCTCGGCCGCCTTCAGCTTGAACCAGCGCTTGCCCCGCCCGCCGGGCTCGTACGTGCTCGCGAGGTCCTTCGCCATCACGCCCTCGTGCCCGGCCGCGAGCGCTCGCGCCAGGAACTCGTCGGCCGCCGCCGTCGACGTGACGATGGCGCGCTCGGCCAGGTGGCGCCCGCCGGTCACGGCGACCAGCGCGTCCCAGCGCTCCCGGTACGGCGCGTCGATCAGCGAGCGCCCGCCGGCCATGAGGCAATCGAAGAAGTGCAGAGCGAGCGGCATCTCGCGCACCACCCGCGCCACGTCGTGGACGCGCCGGAACCGGCGCATCAGCTCCTGGAACGGCAGCGGCCGCCCCGCCGGGTCGAGCGCCAGTACCTCACCGTCCAGGATGAACGGCGCCGCGGTGAGCTCACGCCGCGCCGTCTCGACGACGTCGGGCAGGCTCGCGGTGACATCGGAGAGACCGCGCGTCCAGATCCTGATCTGCTCGCCGTCGCGATGGAGCTGGATGCGGGCGCCATCGTACTTGTACTCGAGCGCCGAGGTCCCGCCGTGAGCCGCCAGCACCTCGTCGAAGTCGTCGGCGATCTGGGCGAGCATCGGCAGGAGCGGAACGCCCGGGCGGACCTCGGCCGATGCGAGCGCCGCGGCGCCCCCGCGGGCCGCGCGCACGGCGACCTCCGAGAGGTCGCCCAGCCTCAAGGCGGCGCGGCGGGTCGTCTCGAGCGGCGCCGAGAACGCACGGGCTATCGCGTCGAGCACGAGCCCGTCCGACACGCCCGTGCGCATCTCGCCGCCGATGATCTGCTGCAGCACCTCCCGCTCGTTCGCCGACGCCCGCGCTGCCAGCCCGCGCAGCAGCTCGTCGCGGCTTCGACGCGAGCCGGCGCCGCTAGCGGCGGCCACCGCCGCGAACGCGCTGGCGACGTCCCCGAGCGACAGCGGCGGACCGGCCATGGGGTCGGGGGCGGCCGCCGGCAGGCCGCGGACCCCGAGCACGCGAGAGTCCGAAGCTGGAAACGCCAGGCCCGTGAGGAACGCGACCGCGGTGCCGACGGCGTCGGCTGGGAGCGCGCGAAGGTACGTAACGAGGAGCTCGAGCTTGTCGAGCCGCCCCGGGCTCGCGCGGAGGCGCCGGCAGAGGTCTGCGAATCGCTCGAGCTCGACCATTCCGAAAATCATTCTACCGGCTGGCGGGTATCCTTGACTTCGCCGCAGGCGCCGCCCTACTTTCGTTTCGTGTCCATGCGCCGTCGTGTCCTGTACGACGCGACCTCGCGCGCGGCAGCGGCCGCCGCCGAGCTTCTCCGACCCGACTTCGACGTCGCCCCCCTGTCGCCCTCGACGGATCAGCCCCCCGGCGATCCGGCGGTCGTGCTGATCGGCGCCGACGGCCGCGACGGACTGCGGGCCGATCCGTCGCGACGAGTCCTGGCCCTGGTCGACGTGCAGGCTACCGGCCCCTGGCCCGCCCACTGGTTCGCGGTGCTCCCGGCGGGTGCGGGCGGGCCGATGCTCGCGCATGCGGTGGCAGGCGCGTTCGACGACCTCGAGCGCACGGCGGCCATGGCGCGGCTCGAGCGCGAGCTGTCGGAGCTGAACGCGATCGGCATCGGGCTCTCCGCCGAGCGCAACCCGCGCGAGCTGATCGAGACCATCCTGACCAAGGCGCGGGAGATCACCCAGAGCGACGCCGGCTCGCTCTACCTGGTCGAGGAGGACGCCGCCGGCACCCGGCGGCTGCGCTTCGCGCTGGCCCAGAACGACTCGGTGAGCATCCCCTACCGCGCCTCGCGGCTGCCGCTGACGAGCGCAAGCGTCGCGGGGCACGTCGCGCTGACCGGCGAGACCCTGAACCTCGAGGATGCCTACGCGCCGCCGCCGGGCGCGCCGTTCCGGATCAATCGCTCGTTCGACGACAAGGCCCGCTACCACACGAAATCGATGCTGGTCGTGCCCATGCGCACGCCGCAGGGCGAGACGATCGGCGTGCTCCAGCTCATCAACTGCAAGCCCGACTACGCGCACCGCTTCGCGTCGGTGAGCGAGATCGAGCGGATCGTCCGGCCGTACAGCCCGCGTCACGCGCGGCTCGCCGAATCACTGGCCTCGCAGGCGGCGGTGGCCATCCACAACAGCCAGCTCTTCGAGTCGATCCACCGACTCTTCGACGGCTTCGTGCACGCGTCCGTCACGGCGATCGAATCGCGCGACCCGACCACCTCGGGCCACTCCCTCCGCGTCGCGAATTTCACCGTGGGCCTCGCCGCCGTCGTCGACCGCTGCGCCACCGGCGCCTACGGCGCGGTCCACTTCAGCGCCGACGAGATGATGGAGCTCCGCTACGCCGCGCTCCTGCACGACTTCGGCAAGGTCGGCGTGCGCGAGCAGGTGCTGGTCAAGGCCAAGAAGCTCCTCCCGGGCGAGCTCGATCGGATCCGCCAGCGCGTCGAGCTGATCAAGCGCGGGCTCGAGCTGCGCTACGCCGACAAGAAGATCGAGCATCTGCTCGACCGCGGCCGGCGCGGCTACTCGGAGCGGGCCGCCGCGCTCGAGGCCGAGCTGGCCGCGTATCTCGCCGAGCTCGACGACAGCTTGAGCCGCATCGTCGTCGCCAACGAGCCGACGGTGCTGCCGAAGGACTTCGCCGCCGACCTCGAGCAGCTGGCGCGGCGGTCCTTCGAGGACCACGCCGGGCGCCGTCACAGCGTCATCACGTCCGACGAGGCCGCGACGCTCTCGATTGCCCGCGGGAGCCTGACCGCGGCGGAGTTCAAGGAGATCCAGTCCCACGTGGTCCACACCTACCAGTTCCTGTCCCGCATTCCGTGGACCAGGGAATTCCGCCGCATCCCCGAGATCGCCCGCTCGCACCACGAGAAGCTCGACGGCACGGGCTATCCCTACGGGATGAAGGCCGCGGAGATCCCGGTGCAGTCGAAGATGATGACCATCGCCGACATCTACGACGCGCTCACCGCGGGCGACCGGCCCTACAAGAAGGGGCTCCCGCGCGACGAGGCCCTCGACATTCTGAGCCACGAGCGGCGAGCCGGGCACCTCGACGGCGCGCTGCTCGACCTGTTCATCGAAGCGAAGATCTACGAGCAGGCCGCGGCGGCGCCGGCCGTCACCCCGCCAAGAAGAGACAGACGCCGCCCCATGCGATGACGGCGCCGAGCGCCAGGAGCGCTCGCGCGGCCTCGCGGCCGAGCCGAAGGCTCCTCAGATGTTGAGCGGATCGGGACAAAAAAAACGCGCGCGAGCCTCGACGGTGGAGCAATGCGTAGGTCACTGCGTGGGAGCTCATTGTTCGTCCTCCTGAAGCTTTGGATCAGAATCCGCGAAGCAGCCCGACGACCTTGCCGAGAATCTTCACCGCGCGCCGCGTGGGGTCGATGACCATCGGCGCCATCGTCGGGTTTTCGGGCTTGAGCACGACGCGCGGGCCGTCGCGCAGGAACCGCTTCACCGTCGCCTCCGGATCGCCGCCCGCCTCCGACTCGACCATCGCCACGACGATGTCGTTCGGCTGAGCCGAATCCTGGCGACGCACGAGCACGAGATCGCCGTCGCAGATGTGAGCGTCGATCATCGAGTCACCGCGGACGCGCAGCGCGAAGACGTCTTCGCCGCGCCCGGGCAGCGACGCCGCCGCGATGGGCACCTCGCCCTCGCGGTTCTCCTGCGCCAGGAGCGGCGAGCCCGCGGCGATGCGGCCGAGGATCGGCACCTGACGGTGGGCTCGCACGGCGGCATCGGGGAGGCTGAGCGCTCGCGATGTGCGGCCGGCGCTCGGCCGTCTATGCAGCTCACCCTTGCGCTCGAGCGCTCGCAGGTGATCGAACGCCGCCCTGGGCGTGATCCTGAATCGCTCGCCGATCTCGCGCACGGTCGGCGGTACTCCGTGCTTGGCCTGGAAGCCCCGCATGAAGCCGAGTACCTCTTGCTGCCGGTCCGTCAGCTCGCGCATGCCCGTCCTCCTGTGGAAGGCCATATTACTCAACTCATGTTGACCAGTCAACAAAAAGCGAGTGGCCGGGCCGGACGTCCTTATCTAGTGGCTCAGGCGGGCTCCCAGGGCTCGCAGACGGGACACATCACATGGCCCTGGTCGCGGGCGTCGGCGATGTGCTTGAAGTACGCCCGCTCGGCCTCGGGAATTCGCGGAACCCACGCGCAGTCGCTCTTGTGAAGCAAACGCGAGCCTCGCTGAGCGCAGTAGGGCTCGCCGGGCTCGGCGGTGACCGTGGCCGTCTTGCCCTCGGCGGCAATCGTGCCCTCGGCTTCCGACGGCAGCACGGGCGTCGGCGTGGCGACGACGGGTTCGGGTGCGGGTGGAGTGATCGGGTCGGGATCGTTGATGTGAAGGTTCGACTCGACCGTCGACCGGAACTCGTCACTGGCGCGGCGGAATTCGCGCAGCGCGCGACCGACCATGCGCCCGAGCTCCGGCAGCTTGCTGGGACCGAACACCAGCAGGGCGAGAACCCCGATGACGAGCATCTCCTGCAGGCCAATGTCGAACATTCGCGGCTAGAGTAACACGCGACCGCTAGCCGACCCCGGCGAGCCTCGCCAGCTCGGCGAACGAGCCCACGACCAGATCGGCCTCCCCGGCCGGCGTTCCCTCCTCGGGCGCGTACAGGACCGTGACCATGCCGACCGCCCGGGCGCCGCGAATATCGGATGGAACGCTGTCGCCGACCATCGCGGCGGCGGCGGGCGAAAGCGCCATCCGCTCCAGCGCCATGCGGAAGAGCGGGGGCTCGGGCTTGCCGACCACGATCGGCCGCACGCCGGCCGCCGTCGCGATCGCCGCCACGGTCGCGCCGGAGCCCGGCAGGAAGTCGCCTCCCTCGATCGGCATTCGCGGATCGACGTTCGGCGTGACGAGCGGCGCCCCGCGCGCGGCGGCGCGCGCGGCATTCGTGACGCGCTCGTAGCTGAGATCGAAGTCGTTGCCGACCGCGACGACCGTCGCGGCGCGGTAGTCCTTCACGTCCACCAGCTCGTGGCCGGCCCGCGCGATGACCGCCGCCATGTCGGGCGAGCCGATGACGAGGACCCGCGAGGGACCGAATCGCTCGCGGATCACCTCGCCGAGGATCTCGAGGGGCGTGAGGACGTGTCGGGCCACGTCGACCCCGAGCCCGTGCAGCCGCTCGCGCAGCTCGCCGCCGGTCGCGCGGGAGTTGTTGGAGACGAAGGCGAGCCCGCGACCGGCCCGATCGAGGGCCGCCAGCGTCTCGCGCGCTCCCGGGTTGAGGGTGTTGCCGTTCCAGACGCAGCCGTCGAGGTCGAAGACGAAGCCGCGCACGGACGACAGGATGGAGGCGGACACGAGCCTCAGGCCTCCACCGACCGTGCGAAGTCGGCCTTGGCCGCTTCGTACACCTCGCGGGTGCCCGTGGCGACACTCGCCCAGCTGAAGTGGGCTTCCACGCGGCGCCGGCCCGCCTGCCCCATGGCGCGCCGTCGCCCGGGATCGTCGAGCAGCCCGCGAATCGCCGCGGCGAGCGCATCCGGACGCGCCGGCTCGACGAGCAGACCCGTCGTGCCGTCCTCGACCACCTCGAGAATGCCGCCGACCGCAGAGGCGACGACCGGCGTCTCGCACGCCATCGCCTCGAGGTTGATCAGACCGAACGGCTCGTACACCGACGGACACACGAAGACCGCCGCGTGGCTGTAGAGCTGCACCACCTCGACGACCGGGATCATCTCGCCGATCCACACGACGTTCGGGTGCTCCGGGAGCCTGCGCTTGAGACGGGCCTCGATCTCCGGCGTGTCGGGGGCCGACGCGCAGAGTACGACCTGCACGCCGGCCGGAAGCTTCGGGGCCGCCTCGAGCAGGTGGAAGATCCCCTTCTGGTCCGTGATGCGTCCGACGAAGAGCACGTACGGCTCGCGCACGCCCCGGCGCGCCAGGACGTCCTTCGCCTCGGTGCGACGGAACAGGTCGGGGTCGATGCCGTTGTGGAGGACGACCACCCGGTCGGGATCGACGCGGAAGTGGGCCAGGATGTCCTGGCGCATCTGGCGAGAGACCGCGATGACGCGATCGGCCGCCTCCACCGCCGTCTTCTCGATCCAGCTCGAGAGCAGATAGCCGCTGCCGAGCTGGTCGGCCTTCCAGGGCCGGAGCGGCTCCATGCTGTGCAGGGTCACGCAGAGCGGAATCCGGTGGAGCGTGCGGATCCAGAGGCCGGCCATGTCCGCGTACCAGGTGTGCGCGTGGGCGACGTCGGCATCGACCGGATCGCGGGCCATCGCCAGCGCGATCGAGAGCGTCTCGAGCGCGGGCGCGTAGCGAGGCCCGTCCTTCCCGGGCCCCACGCGGTCCCAGGGGGTGTAGCCTCGCACAGAGACCGCGGCGGCCGCCTCGGCCGGGGAGCGCTCACCGAAGCAGCGCACCTCCACCGCCATGAGCCGGCTGAGCGCCTGCGCGAGCTGACCGACGACGACCCCCGCCCCGCCGTAGATGTGCGGCGGATACTCGCGGGTCAACAGGAGCGCTTTCACGAGCGGTCGCTGCCCTCGGCGAGCCCGTCCTCGCGGCGCTCGAGCTTGCGCGCGACCGTGCGCACGTCGATGCCAAGGAGCTTCGCGGCCTGCGTCTTGTTGCCGCCGGTGATGCGCAGCGTCTCGTCGAGCAGGCGCTGCTCGACGTCGGCGAGCGGAGTCCCGATCAGCTCGAGGATCGCGTCGCGCGGCGGACGCTTCACGCCCATGACCTCTTCCGGCAGATCCTCGGCGTCGATCCGGTCCTTGCGGGCGAGCAGCACGCTGCGCTCGACGAGGTTCTCGAGCTCGCGCACGTTGCCGGGCCAGGCATAGGCCTCGAGGCGCTCCAGGGCCTCGGCGGTGAACCCGTCGAGCTTCCGGCCGTTCTTGGCGCTGTAAACGCGCAGGTAGTGCTGGGCGAGCACCCGGATGTCCTCGGGGCGCTCGCGCAGGGGCGGAACGCGGACGGTGATGACGTTGAGCCGGTAGTACAGATCCTCGCGGAAGCGCTTGTCCTTCACCATCTCGGACAGGTCCTGATTGGTAGCGGCCAGGATCCGCACGTCGACTTGCAGCGTGCGCGTCCCGCCCAGACGCTCGAACTCACCCTCCTGGAGCACGCGCAGGATCTTGGGCTGCGTGACCAGCGACAGGTCGGCGACCTCGTCGAGGAAGAGCGTGCCGCCGTTGGCCAGGTCGAAGCGGCCTTCCTTCCGGCTGCCGGCGCCGGTGAACGCGCCCTTCTCGTAGCCGAACAGCTCGGACTCGAGCAGCGTCTCGGGCAGCGCCGCGCAGTTGACGGCCACGAACGGGCCGCTGCGGCGCGCCGAGCGCTCGTGGATCGAGCGCGCCACCAGCTCCTTGCCCGTCCCGCTCTCACCCTGGATGAGGATGGTCGCAGAGCTGTCGGCGACCTGCTCGACCAGCGTCAGCATGCGCCGCCACGACGGGCTGGCCCCGATCATCTGCCCCTTGGCGCGAAGGTCTTCCAGCTGCTTCTTGAGGGCTCGGTTCTGCTCGATCAGGTCACGCCGCTCGAGGGCCTTGTCGATGAGCTTGATGAGCTGCTCGCGGCGAAACGGCTTGGTGAGGAAGTCGTAGGCGCCGTCCTTCATCGCCTTCACCGCTTCCTCGACGGTGCCGAAGGCGGTCAACAAGATGACGTCGACGTCGGGCATGATCGCCTTGGCCGCTCGCAAAAGATCGAGGCCGGTCAGGCCCGGCATCCGGAGGTCGGTCACGATGAGGTCGATGCCGCCGGCCTGCACCCGCTCGAGCGCGGCGCGCCCGTCCGAGGCGAGCACCACGCGGTACCCCTCGCGCGTCAGCGTGCGCTCGAGGCTCTCGCGCAGCCCCGGATCGTCGTCGGCGATCAGCAGCGTCGGCGGATCAGGCATGCGCCGGCCTCTTGATCGGCAGCCGGATCGTGAACGTCGCGCCGTGGTCCCGTCGATTCGCCCACCGGATCTCGCCGCCGTGCTCCTCGGCGATCTGGCGCGTGATCGAGAGGCCGAGGCCGGTTCCCTGGGGCTTGGTGGTGAAGAACTGCTCGAACAGCCGCGGCCCGACGTCGACGGGGATGCCGGCGCCCGTGTCGGACACCGCGATCTCGGCCGCGTCACCGTCGAAGCGGCTCGCGATCGTCAGCTCACCGCCGCTGGACAGCGCCTCGAGCCCGTTCTTCACGAGGTTCAGGACCGCCTGGCGCAGGAGGCCGCGATCGATCTCCATCACCGGCACCTTCGGATCGACCTCGACGCGCACGGTGAGCCCCTGGTGCGTCGCGACCGGACGGATGAACTCGGCCAGCTCCTGCACGAGATGGTTGACCGACTCCTCCTCGAAGTGCGGACGCGGAAACCGGGCGAAGGCCAGGTACTCCTCGGTCAGCGCGTCGAGCGTCGTGACCTGGTCGCGGATGGCGGTGATGAGCGCCACCGCGTCCTTCATCTCCGCGTCGCTGTGCTCGCGGACGATGTCCTCCAGCATCTGGGCGTTCAGCTCGATGGCGCTGATCGGGTTGCGCACCTCGTGCGCGATCCGGAGCGAGAGGCGCCCCACGGTCGCCATGCGCTCGGCCACGACCAGCTCCCGCTGGGCCGTCTGCAGCCGGCTGAGCGTGCCGGTGAGCTCGTCGTTCAGCCGCTCGACCTCGCCGCGCGCCCGCCGCTCGCGGTCGGCGACCAGCCCCAGGGTCATGGCCGGCAGCCCCGCCAGGGCCGCGACGATCAGGGGAGGTGTCCAGCCGACCCACGGCGGAATCAGGACGGTCGACAGGGCGTAGAGCCCGCCCGCCACCACCGTGGCGCCGAGTCCCACCCAGGGGCCGAAGTAGTAGGCGTTGACCACGACGAGCGGAAAGAACAGCAGATAGAAGACGCTGTCGCCGCCGCCGGTAAGGCACAGAAGGACGAAGACCAGGAGCAGGTCGATCGCCAGCGCGCCGACGAAGTACGTACCGGTAGCGCGTGGATTGACCGTCACGAGCGCGAAGATGCCCACCTTGTAGGCAAAGAACCAGAAGACGAGCCAGTAGAGGTCGATCCGATGCCGCGGCCGCAGCGGAAAGAGACCGAGAGCGGTCAGGCCGCCGACCATGACGACCGCCAGGAGGACCGCGAAGACTCGCTCGTCGCGCTCCAGCAGACGAAAGCTGGCATGCCATGGTTTCCGCTCGACGACAGTCGCGGCCATCTCTTCGCCGACTATAGCATTGCGGCCAAT
>QHSM01000735.1 GCA_003221595.1 Candidatus Rokuibacteriota bacterium
GAAGGCGCCGGTGCCGCCGGCCGGGTACTCGTAGAAGATGAACGTCTCGCCCGTGCGCGGGTGAGGACCGCCGACGTAGCAGTGGTTGCCGCCGCCCTTCAGATCGCCGGCCACCTTGCCGTCGAGCGCCTGGGCGAGGGCGCCCATCACCGCCGACTCGACGCAGTACTTCACCTCGACCATGCCGCCGCACGGCGCCGGGGGATCAGCGTTCACGATGGTGCCCGGCGGCGTCAGGACGGTCAGCGGGCGGAAGGCGCCGGAATTCACGTCGGCGCCCGGATCGAGAAACGACTTGATGATCGTGAAAGCGCCGGTCGGCGCCATCGCCGGGCCGACGTTGGTGGGGCCGGCCGTTTGCGGCGAGGTGCCGGCGAGATCCACGGTGATCGTGTCGCCGGCCACGACGACCTTCGCGCGCACCGTGAGCGGCTCGAGACGGTCGGTGCCGGCCTCCAGGTGCGCCTCGTAGACGTACTCGCCCTCGCGAAGCCCGCGGATGGCGCGGCGCATCCGGCCCTCGGCGCGGTCCATCAGCTCGGCGACGGCGGCGCGGATGGTCGCCGCACCGTAGCGCGCGATCAGCTCCTCGATCCGCTCCGAGGCCTTGCGGCAGGTGCCGAGCATCGCCTGGAAGTCGCCGCGGCGCTCGCGGGGCCCGCGCATGTTGCTGAAGAGGAGATCGAGCGCCGCCTGGTTCGGCCGGCCGCGCTCGGCGATCTTGATGGGCGGGATGCGGACGCCCTCCTGGAAAATTTCGGTGGCGCGGCCCGAGAGGCTGCCCGGGCTCATCCCGCCCACGTCGCCCCAGTGGGCGCGCACCACCGGAAAGACGAAGAGCTCGCCGTCCGGCGCCCAGAGCGGGTAGATCATCGCGACGTCGTTCAGGTGCGTCCCGCCGGTGTAGGGCTCGTTGTGCAGGAAGATGTCTCCGGGATGAATATCGTCGCCGAACTTCTCCCGCACCGCCTTCACCGACCAGCCGATCGGCACGATGTGGAGCGGATGGTCCTGCCCCCGGGACATGGCGACGATCTGAGCGTGGCCGTCCATGAGGACGCAGGAGAAGTCCTCGCCCTCGTAGAGGATGGACGAGTACGCCGTGCGCACGAGCGTCACGCGCATCTCGCGCACGATCGACACGAACGCCTCGCGCACCACTTCGAGGGTGATCGGGTCGATCACGCCCGGGCCTCCCGCTCGAAGCGCAGGTTGCCGTGCTCGTCCACGACGCCGCCCCAGCCCGGGGGCACGACGGTGGTGGCACCGAATTCTTCTACGACGGCGGGGCCGCGCAGCACGCCCCGCTCGGGCAGCCGCTCGCGCTCCCACACCGGGCAGTCGTGCGGTGCACCGTCGAACCAGATGAGCCGCCGCGCGACCAGCGCGTCGTCGATCGACGCGCCCGCGCTACGATAGCGCTCGCCAGAGGGCTTCGGAACGAGGCCGTAGGCGGCGAGCCGGGCATTCACCAGCTCGATCGCGGCGCCGGGGCTCGCGTGACCGTACGCCGCTAGATGCTGGCGGTGGAACGCAGCCTCGAGGGCGTCGAGCGCGAGCCCGTCGGCGCCGAGAGCCACGTTCAGCTCGAAGGCCTGACCGCAGTAGCGCAGGTCGAGCGAGCGGAGGATGCGCTGCTGTGGCGCGGCGAATCCCTCCAGCTCGAGCTGATGCCGCGCGGCGCGATCCATCTCGGCGAACAGCTCGCCCGCGACCGCGAGGCGCTCGCGCAGCGGTCCTACGCGCGTCCTGACGTCGTCGTGCTTGATGTCGGACGCGAGGAGGCCGAGCGCCGAGAAGTTCCCGGGGTGCCGCGGCACGAGCACGCGCGGGATACCGATCTCCTGGGCCAGGGCGAGGGCGTGCATGGGCCCGGCGCCCCCGAAGGCGATCAGCGTGAAGTCGCGCGGGTCGTGCCCGCGCTGGATGGAGATCTCGCGAATGGCCGAGGTCATCCGCGCGACGGCGATCGTCAGGATGCCCTCGGCGAGCGACTCGACCGTCATCGACCCACCGAGGCGCCGGGCGAGATCGGCAACGGCCCCATGGGCGCGGCCGGCGTCGATCGCGATCGCGCCGCCGAGACGCCTGGCCGTCCCGATGCGGCCGAGCACCACGTTGGCGTCGGTCACCGTCGGCTCGGTGCCGCCGAGGCCGTAGGCGGCTGGGCCCGGCGTGGC
>QHSM01000046.1 GCA_003221595.1 Candidatus Rokuibacteriota bacterium
GAGGTGAACGACACTGAGCACGCGGGCCAGCACGCTGTTGGCCTTCTGGACAGCCGCTTTGAGCGCCTGTTGCCCTTCCTCGTCGGCCGAGGGCGCCTCGGCACTCACCCGCTGCTCGCCCACGACGGCCGGGTGCCAGGAAACCTCGAAGAGACGCTTGGCCTCCGGAAAGCCCTTCAGCTCGTGGAGCCCGAGATCGACGTACTCCACGACCCCCCCGTCGGATCGCCTCAGCTCGATGCGGCCGGCGACGTACCGGGTGGACTCGGAAACGAGGATCTGACCTGAGCCCGCAGCGGCGCAGATGCGCGACGCCAGGTTCACGGTGCCGCCGATGTAGTCGCCGTCTTCCTGACGAATCGGCTCGCCGGTATTGATGCCGATGCCGATGGCGATCCGGGGGCCGGCCTGGTCACGGTTCGCCTGGGCGACGATTCGCTGGATGGCAATTGCGCAGAGGATCGCGCCGCGGGCGGCGCTGAAAGCGACCATGAAGCTGTCGCCCTGGGTCTTGACGACGACGCCGCCGTACGCCTCGATCTGACTGCGGATGATGATGTCCTGCTCGTGAACGATCCGGGAGGCCGCCTCGTCGCCGAACTCCTCCGTGTAGTCGGTAAATCCCCGGATGTCGCTGAAAAATATGGTTACAGTCCCGCTGAACGGCACCGCCGCTTCGGGTGCGGCCCGCGGACTGCTTCCCTCGCCCTGCATGTTTTCGCTCATCTCGGCGGCGATTCAGGTGGCACTAAAAATAGTAGCTGATGGGGGGGTAAAAGGGGGTGCCTTTCTGGACCGGCGTCCGGCGCTATCTTCGAACGACGCGACGCGCCTTTAGCTCGTAGCGCGGGAGACTCCGGAGCGGCACCGGCGTCACCTCGAACCGGATTCCGAGGCTCGCCCGCAGCGCCTCCTGCAGCCGGGAGGCGCCCGCCGCGTCCCCCACCTCGACGAGCACGCGAACCTCGTCGAGCTCCCCCGCGCGGAAAACCTCGATCTGGAACTCGTCGATCGCCGAGAAGCGCCTGACGACCCCCTCGATCGCCGCGGGGAACACGTTGACACCGCGCACGATCAGCATGTCGTCGAGCCGGCCGAGGATTCCGCCCTCCAGCCGGACGAAGGTGCGGCCGCACGGGCAGAGCGCTTGCGCCAGCCTCACGCGGTCGCCCGTCCGGTATCGGATGGCGGGCGAGCCGAGCCGCCCGAGATTCGTCAGGACGAGCTCGCCTTCACGCGCCGGAGCGGCCGTCACCGGGTCGATCACCTCGGCGACGAACTCCGACTCGTTGACGTGGAGCCCGCCCCGCTCGGCGCACTCGTAGCCATAGGCGCCCATCTCGGTCATGCCGCCGTGGTCGTAAGTTCGGGCGCCCCAGGCCCCCTCGATACGGGCGCGCACCGCCGGAATCCCGGCGCCCGGCTCGCCCGCGTGCACCGTGATCCGCACCGGCAGCCTCCCCAGGTCGATACCGCGCTCGCGCGCGACCTCGGCCAGGTGAAGGGCGTAGGACGGCGTGCAGACGAGGACCGACGCGCCGAGGGCTTCCATCGAGGCCAGCCGCGTCGGCGAGTCCTGGCCGCCGCCGGGGATCGCCAGCGCTCCGAGCACCCGGGCGCCCTCGAAGCCGGCCCAGAACCCGATGAAGAGCCCGAACGAGAACGGAAAGAAGACGCGGTCCGCGGGCCCCACGCCCGCCCCCCGCAGAACGAACCCCCAGCAGCGCGCCCACCACTCCCACGATTCCTGCGTGTCGAGCCAGCGGAGCGGCGCGCCGCTCGTGCCCGAGGTCTGGTGCACGCGAACGTAGCGCTCGAACGGGTAGGTCAGGTTCGTACCGAAGGGCGGGTTCGAAGCCTGATCGTCGACCAGCTCCGCCTTTCGCGTCAGGGGCACCCGCCGGAAGTCGTCCCAGCCGCGCAGATCCTCTACTGACTCGATCCCTGCCTCACGCCACTTGCGCGCGACGAAGCGATTCGAGGCGAGAAGCTGCGCCGCCATGCCGCGAAACCGGCGCCACTGATGATCGCGCAGATGGTCGGGGCCGAGCGTCTCCAGCGCGCGGTCGAACACCGTCCGCGCGGCCCTCAGGCCCGCAGCTTGAACCGCTGGATCTTGCCGGTCGCGGTCTTGGGCAGCTCGGCGACGAAGTCGATCCAGCGGGGCTACTTGTAGGGAGCGATCTTGTCCTTCACGAAGGCCTTGAGCTCGTCGGCGAGCGTGTCGCCGCCGCTCGCCGGCTCCTTGAGGACGACGAAGGCCTGCGGCTTGACGAGCCGATCGCTGTCCTCTCGGCCCACCACCGCGGCCTCCAGCACCGCGGGATGGCGTACCAGCGTCGCCTCGACTTCGACCGGCGAGACCCAGATGCCGCCGACCTTCAGCATGTCGTCCGAGCGGCCGCAGTACCAGAAGTAGCCGTCCGCGTCCTCGTAGTACTTGTCGCCCGTCTGGATCCACGAGCCGAAGAGCGTCTCCTTGGTCTTGTCGTGCTTGTTCCAGTAGTACGCCATCGTGGAGTCGCCCTTGACGCGCAGGTTGCCGATCTCGCCGCGCGCGACCGGATGCCCCTCGTCGTCGACGATGGCGAGCTCGTAGCCGGGCACCGGCACGCCCGACGAGCCGGGGCGCGAGCGACCCGGGCGGTTCGAGATGAAGATGTACCCGATCTCGGTGGTGCCGATGCCGTCGATGATCTCCACGGAGAACCGCTCGCGCCAGCGCGTGAAGAGCTCGTCGGGCAAGGCCTCGCCGGCCGACACGCAGAGCCGGAGCGACGACGTGTCGAAGCGCTTCTCGGCGTCCTTCACCGCGAGCATCCCGGCGTAGAGCGTCGGGACGCCGAAGAAGAGCGTCGGGCGGAATCGCGCGATGACCTCGAAGACGCCCTCGGGCGTCGGCCGGTGCGGATAGAGCACGGCCTGCGCGCCGACGCTCATCGGCATGAAGCCGGTGGCGCCGAGCCCGTACGCGAAGAAGAGCTTGGCGGCCGAGAAGACGCGGTCGGTGGGACGGATCCCGAGCACCTGCTTGGCGTAGGTCTCGCAACACACCACCATGTCGTGGTGCAGGTGGACCGCGCCCTTGGGAAAGCCCGTCGAGCCGGACGAGTACTGCCAGTACGCCGGATCATCGCGCGAGGTCGGCGCGGCCGCGAGGCTCGTCGAACCCTTGCCGATGAGGTCCTCGAAGGCCAGGTAGGGGCCGGGGGCGCCGCCGGCGACGAGCACGTGCTTGAGGTGCCTGGCCTCGGCGAGCGCGGGCGCCGCCTCGGCGAGCAGCGGCGCCGAGACGACGGCGACCTTGGCGCGGCTGTCGTTCAGGAAGTAGAGGTAGTCGGCGGTGCGCATCAGCGTGTTGGTGGGGATCGGCACCGCCCCGATCTTGATGGCGCCCCAGAACGTTCCGATGAACTCGGGCGCGTCGAGGCAGAGCATGAGCACGCGGTTCTCGGGCTCGACGCCGATCTCCAGGAGCGCGTTCCCGGTGCGGTTCACCAGCTCCTGGACTTGCCCGTAGGTGAGCGTCCGGCCCTCATAGTGGAACGCCGGCGCGGCGCCGCGTCCCTCGGCGACGTTCCGGTCGACGAACCACGACGCCACGTTGAACTGCGCGGGCAGCGACTCCGACGCGATCATGTCAGGTCAGGCGGACGTACTCGAAGTCGATCGGCTGGCTGTTGACGCCCCGCGCGGGCGGCGCGATCCAGCTGGCGAAGCGGCCGCGCTCCGTCACCGGCTGCATCAGGCTCTCGACGTACGCCTGGTCCGATTCGGTCGGCAGCCACGCGTGCTTGTTCGAGTCCCACGCGGCCTCACTGAGCACGAGACCGTCCGGCGAAACCTTGACCTCGGCGAAGAGGCCGATCGCGCGGTGGAAGCCCCGGTTGGGCAGCCGCAGCTCGAAGCCGATCCCGTGCTTCTGGATGATCTGGTTCCACCGGTCGACGCCGCGCTGGCAGTCGGCGATGTAGTCGTCGCGCAGCCGCTCGTTGAGCGAGGGCAGCGCGGCGGCTTCGCGCGTCGTGATCCGATCGCCGGTGAGCTCGCTCACCGTGTAGGTGGCGTCCTTGAGCCGATGGTCGTCGCGCTTCTTGGATTCCTCGAAGCGCCCCTTGAGGCCCATCGTGTAGAAGTTCGCGGCGTTGGTCGAGACCTCGGACCCGAAGAGATCGAGCGACACCGAGTAGTGGAAGTTGATGTATCTCTGCAGTGTCTCGAGGTCGATTCCGCCCAGACGCCGGACGTCGTCGGTCTTGCCCTCGCGCATGAGCTCGCACGTGCGCTGCACCACGCGCCCGATCCCGGTCTCGCCGACGAACAGATGGTGCGCCTCCTCGGTGAGCATGAAGCGGCAGGTGCGCGACAGCGGGTCGAAGCCGCTCTCGGCGAGGCTCGCGAGCTGGTACTTACCGTCGCGATCGGTGAAGTACGTGAACATCAGGTACGACAGCCAGTCCGGCGTCTTCTCGTTGAAGGCGCCGAGGATGCGCGGCTTGTCGCGGTCGCCCGAGCGACGCTGCAGGAGCGCCTCGGACTCCTCGCGGCCGTCCCGGCCGAAGTAGGCGTCGAGCAGGTAGACCATCGCCCAGAGGTGGCGGCCCTCCTCGACGTTGATCTGGAACAGGTTGCGCAGGTCGTAGAGCGACGGACACGTGGCGCCGAGGTGGCGCTGCTGCTCGACCGAGGCCGGCTCCGTGTCGCCCTGCGTGACGATGAGCCGGCGCAGGACGCCGCGGTACTCCCCGGGCACTTCCTGCCAGCTGGGAGCGCCGAGGTGGTCACCGAAGCCGATCGTGCGCCCGGCCTCGGCCTCGGCGAGGAACAGGCCCCAGCGGTACTCCGGCATCCTGACGTAGTCGAACTGGGCCCAGCCCTGCGCGTCGACGCTCACGGCGGTGCGCAGGTAGACGTCCTTCTGCTGGAAGCCGGTCGGGCCCATGCTCATCCACCAGTCGAGGAACTTCGGCTGCCACTCCTCGAGCGCGCGCTGGAGCCGGCGGTTGTCGCCCAGGCTCACGTTGTTCGGGATGCGCTCGCCGTAATCGATGCCGGCCATCACACTCTCCTCCGGTCGAACTCGCTGCGCTGGCCCGTGCCGTAGACCTCGAGCGCGCCCCGGGGACCGACCGCGTTCGCGCGCTGGAAGATCCAGTTCTGCCACGCCGACAGACGGCCGAAGATCTTGCTCTCGATGGTCTCCGGGCCGCCGAACCGGATGGAGGCCTCCATGCCGGTGAGCGCGTCCGGCGAGAAGGCGGCGCGCTCCTCCAGCGCGATACGAACCTCGTCGTCCCAGTCGATGTCGTCCGGCGTGAACGTGACCAGCCCGGCGTCCGCCGCCGCGGCGGCGTCGAGGTCGTCGCCGATGCGGGCGCGGAGCTTTTCCACGCGGGCGGGCTCGGCCAGGAAGCGGCTGGCCAGCCGGTGGAGGCCGTTCACCATCGGATAGGCGCCGAAGTTCAGCTCGGTGAGCCGGATGGTCGCCGCGGGCCGGCTGTCACCCTCGCGCGTGCCGTCGAGCATGTACGAGCGGTCCGCGGCCAGCGCCAGCTCGAGCAGGGTTCCCCTGAAGCACGAGCCCGGCTCGATGAGGGCGAAGACCGACCGCGAGGACACTTCGATGCGCTTGAGCGTCCGCTTGAGGAACAGCCGGATCTCCCGGACGAGCCAGTCGTCGCGGTGCGCAGCCAGCGTCCGGTCGTACGCCTCGACGTATTCGCCCTGGCCCGCCGTCCGAAAAACCCAGAGGCCGATCGTTTCCTCGTTGGTGCGCAGGTGCAGGATCAGATCGTCGAGCTCGCGCGCCAGCGCGAGCGGCCAGAACGCGTCGCCGGCGGCCTGAATCCCGCTCGCGTCCGCCGGCGGCGGCTCGGTCGGCCCGCTCACCGTGATCTCGGCGACGGCACGCCCTCGATCGATGTCGCACGCGACGTGGCGGTAGCGGATGCGGTCGCCTTCGATCGAGCGCTCGAGCGGCGTCAGGGCGACACCGCGGGCCCCGGCCGGACGATCGGTGCGGGCGGCGAACTCGGCGGCGCGCCGCCTCACGACCTCGTCGAGCGCCGAGCGCGGCGCGACCTCGTCGACGAGACCCCATTCCACGGCCCGCGCGCCCTTGATTCCCTCCTCGACCGTGCAGAAGAAGTCGGCGCGGTCGCGGCGCACGCGGCGCTTGTCGACCAGCCGCGTGAGGCCGCCGGTGCCGGGGAGCACGGCGAGCAGCGGGACCTCCGGGAGCGACACGGCCGTGTTCCCGTCGTCGGCCATGACGATCCACTCCGTGGCCAGCGCCAGCTCGTAGCCGCCCCCGGCGCACGGCCCGTTGACGGCGCAGAGGTAGACCTGGCGCGACTCCCCCGTCGCTTCCTCCATGGCGTTGCGGGTCTCGTTGGTGAACTTGCAGAAGTTCACCTTCCAGCCGTGGGCAGACTGCGCGAGCATCCGGATGTTGGCGCCCGCGCAGAAGACGCGCTCCTTGCCCGAGGTCACGATGACGGCGCCGACCTCCGGGTGCTCGAAGCGCAGCCGCTGGATCGCGTCGTACAGCTCGACGTCGACGCCGAGGTCGTAGGAATTGAGCTTCAGCTCGTAGCCCGGCCGGAGCCCGCCGTCCTCGCTGACGTCCAGCGTGAGCGTGGCCACCGGGCCGGCGAAGCCGAGCTTCCAGTGCCGGTAGCGAGGGGGCTCGGTCCTGAAGTCGACCCGCACGCGCTCGGCGGTCTCGGCCACTGCGGCTATCCCAGGATGACCCAGAGGGCCTGGGCCCGCTTCGCGCCGAGGTTTTCCCAGCCGTGCGGCACGCCGCCGTCGAGGAGGGCGCTGTCGCCGGCCTCGAGGAGGTGGCGGTCGCCGTTGTAGTGGAGCGCCACCCGGCCCTCGAGGACGTAGAAGAGCTTCATCTGCCCGGGCTTGATGATGACCTTCTCGGTCGTGAACCCGCGCGACTTCGGGCCGAGCGTCGTGACCACCGCGCGGATCTTTCCCTGGAAGAGTCCCGCGCCGAGCACCGCCCACCGCTCGGAGGAGCCGTCGAACGACACGACCGGATAGTCCCGCTTGCGCGAGACGACGATGCTGCCGGCGGGCGTGCCGTCGAAGAGCGCCGCGATCGGCACGCCGAACGCGGACGCGATCTTGCCGAGCGTGTGCAGCGAGGGCGACAGGCGCCCCGACTCGATCTGCGAGACCATGCTCGGGGTCAGGTCCGCCTTCTCGGCGAGCTGGCGCTGCTGCAGCTCGCGCTCGGCGCGGAGATGCTTGATGCGCTCGCCGAGGGCCGTCACGCGACTTCCTCCGATGCGGCGCCGGCGTCCCCGAGCCCGGCGACGGCGGCGAGCGCCCGCGCGACGTAGACCCGCGCGACTCTCTTGCGATAGGGATGGCTGAAGTCGGTGTTGTCGAGCGGCTTGGCGGGGCCGGCGGCCAGGTCGGCCACGCGCTGGATCAGCTCGCGCGTGACGCGCTGACCAACGAGCGCGGCGGCCGCCTTCTCGGCCGGCCGGGGCAGCGCGGCGACCGCGCCCAGGACGATCCGGGCGTCGCGGACGATGTCACCGTCCATCCGGGCCGCCACCGCGACGCCCAGCACCGGGAAGTCGAACGACCCGCGGCGCCGGAGCTTGAGATACACCGATCGCCAACCCTCGGCCGCCGGCAGCATGATGTCCGTGACGATCTCCTCCGGTCGCTTGGCGAGGTAGTCGATGCCATCGTCCCGATAGAGCGCCGCGATCGGCACCGTGCGCTCGCCGCCGGCGCCGACCAGCCGCACCCGCGCGCCGAGCGCCCACAGCACGGGCGCGGTGTCGGACGACGACACGGCCCAGCATCGTGAGCTGCCGGGCGCGACCAGACAGATGTCGCCGTCCTTCTTCATGCAGAAGCCGATCGCCTTGCGCCATTCGTAGGACTGATTGTAGTAGTTGCAGCGGGTGTCCACGCACACATTGCCTCCGATAGTACCCATATTCTGGAGTTGAGGCGAAGACACAAGTCCGGCCGCCGTCGCCAGCGCCGGAAAGTCGCGCGCGACACCGGGGTGAGCGGTGACCGCCGAGAGCGTCGTCGCCGCGCCGATCGTCCAGCCGGCGGAAGAGCCCCGGACACCCTGGAGCTCGCGGATCCCGCGGATCGCCACGAGGATCTTCGGCTCCATCTGCCGCCGCTTCATGTTGGGATAGAGGTCGGTCCCGCCCGCCACGAGCGTCGCATCCCGCCCGTGCTCGATCATCAGGCGCGCCACGGCGTCGACCGTGCGCGGCGCGACATGGGTGAAGGGCGGAAGCCTGATCATGGTAGCGGGGTCCTCGAGGCCGGCTTCAACCGAGGGTGGCCTGACAAAGATGCGAGCCGGCTCCGCTTCGGCGGACAACCACTCGAGTTCTGCGGACAACCCTTCGAGCAACGGCTCCGGGAATCGGTCGGACTTCTCTTCATGAGCTAAATGGCCGGACGACGACGGCGTCGGCCGGCTGGCCGAACGCCGACTCGACCACGATCGGCTCCTTGAACGTCAGCAGCGGGAGCTTCAGCGGGCCGACGCGCGCCGGCCGTCCCAGCCGCTTTTCCTCGAGCGCCTTGAGCACCTTGTCCGGAGTGATCGGCACCTCGTCGATACGAATCCCGAGCGCGTGATGGATGGCGTTCGCGATGGCCGGGATCACCGGGAGCAGGGGCCCCTGTCCGGCTTCCTTGGCCCCGAACGGTCCCTCGGGGTCGTCGGTCTCCACGAGGATGGTGTGGATCTCGGGTGTCTCGAGCGTGGTCGGGCTCTTGTAGTCGAGCATCGAGGGGTGCTTGTGGAGATTCTTCCTGAAAACCTGCTCCTCCATCAAGGCCTCGCCGATGCCCATGTATACCGAGCCCTCCACCTGCCCCTCGACCAGGAGCGGGTTCAGGGCGCGGCCGACATCGTGGGCGATCCATACGTCCTCGAGGTCGACCTGCCCCGTCTGCTCGTCGACGGTGAGCTCCACGACACACGCGGAGTACGAGTAGCAGGGGGACGGCCCGACGCCGCCGCCCTTGAACTTCCCCGCGCGCTTCGGCGGCGCGTACGAGCCTGGGAAGGCGAGCACGCCGTGCAGGGCCTCGCCGAGCTCGACCGCCCGCGCGAAAGGCACCGCCCTGTCCCAGTCGTCGGGCACGCCCACCTTGCGCTCGCGGGCGACGAGGGACGCCGGGCTCACCTCGAGCTTCTCCGCGACCGCCTTGAAGATGGCAGCCCGGAGCCGCTCGGCCGCCTGGATCGCCGCCATGCCGCACATGAGCGTCACGCGCGAGGAATACGAGCCCAGATCGACGGGAGTCAGGCTCGTGTCGGCCGGATGTACATGGACGTCCTTCGGATCGATGCCGAGGACCTCAGCGGTCAGGTACGCGAGGACGGAGTCCGACCCCTGGCCGATGTCGGTCGCGCCGCACAGCACCG
>QHSM01000736.1 GCA_003221595.1 Candidatus Rokuibacteriota bacterium
GGTCATGCATAGCCGAACCCGATCGATGTGGTTGGTTCTGGCTCCCGTGCTCTGCCTGGTTGTCCTCGGCTGCCAGACCGGGTTGCTGGGCATGAGGGGCGGCGGCGCCTCCAAGATCCGACCGGCGACGGGGATCGCTGTGTCCGCGACGCCGGAGGCGATCGAGGAAGCGCAAGCCCAAGTGCTGAGGAAGGACCGGGCCCAGCGCGCCGCATGGGCGAACAAGACCTTCGAAGAGTTCGAGCGGTCCGTCTTCAAGGAGTCGTTCCCGGGCGGCAAGTACATCGTCAACGGCGACGTCGCCTTCGCCGACCGCAAGCAGCTGCAGGAGTTCTTCGAGACCAGGATCAAGCAAGAGCCGCCCCAGACTCGGCCCGGGCAGTTAATCGTCGCGGGCGTCGGCGGGGACAAGATCTGGAACAACACCCAGAAGAAGCAGATCAGCTACTGCGTGAGCACGACCTTCGGCGCACGCCACCCGAGCGTCGTGACCGCTATGCAGGGCGCCACCGGGGCGTGGTCACAGGTGGCCGACGTCGCTTTTGTCTACGTCGCCTCCCAGAACGCAACGTGCACCGCCAGCAACGCGAATGTCGTGTTCGACGTCAACCCCGTCAACGTGCACGGGCAGTATCTAGCGCGAGCCTTCTTCCCCAACGAGCCGCGAGCCGGCCGCAACGTGCTGATCGACGAGTCCGCGTTCCAGCTCGATCCCGCCGGCAAGCTGACGCTCGTCGGCATCCTCCGCCACGAGCTCGGGCACAGCCTGGGCTGGCGGCACGAGCACACGCGTCCGGAGTCGGGCACCTGCTTCGAGGACAATGACTGGAAGCCGCTCACCTCGTACGACCGCTTCTCGGTCATGCACTATCCGCAGTGTAACGGCGGCGGCGACTGGTCGCTCACGCTGACAAACTTCGACAAGAACGGGGCCGCGTGCGTGTACGGGAAAGCGCCGGGCTTCGTGGCGGATCCGACGATCTGCCTTACTCCGCCCTTGTCGGGGCCTTCGGCGTGCGGGCCTCAGACGCAGGCATTCAACGATCAGCGGGTGGCGAAGGGCGAGGAGAAGATGCACGGGCCCTTCACCGTGTCGCCGGGATCGCGCTTCGAGGTCAAGATGGTCGGCGATGGTACGGCGCCGGGCGATCCGGATCTCTACGTCCGGTTCGATCAGCCCCCGCAGCGCGTCACCGGCGGCTTCGCGTGCCGGCCGTACCTCAGCGGTCCAGAGGAGAGTTGCGCCCTCGACGTCCCTGCGGGCCAGACGCGCGCGTTCGTGATGATGCACGGCTACGCGGCGGGCGCCTACGACCTCATCGTCACCTTCACGGCCGGTCAGTAAGGAGCGTCTGCCCATGACCATGCGACGGGCGTTCGGGAGTCAGTGAGGCTCGCATGCCGATCCGCTTCCTCCCGAACGACCCGCTCGCGCTAGAGGTCGTGCCGCCGCGCGAGCAGCCGCCGCGGCCGGATCCGAAGGACCCGCAGGTGGGTTTCAGCTACGCCGCGGAGATCCCGGAGGACCTCTATGCACTCGACAGCGCCGAGTTCCGGTTCTGGCAGTGCCGGGAAGCGGCGCTCGCGACGCTCGAGGCCTGGGCAGCGCTCACGCGGCCGCCGACGTTCTGGCAGAACGGCCAGCGACTCCTGCCGCTGCAGTACGAGGCTGGACGAGGGCTCGGCGCCCATTACGACCGCACGGCCGTGGCATTCCTTGCCTGGGAGACCGAGGCTCGGAAGACATACCCGGCCGCCAGTACCGACGCGGTCGCCCACGAGGTCGGGCATGCGTTGCTCGACACGATGCGCCCCGAGTTGTGGGAGAGCGTGTACACGGAGACCGCCGCATTCCACGAGGCCTTCGCTGATTGCATGGCGCTGCTCGTCGGCTTCTTCGACGCTCCGTCGCGCCAGGCGGTCCTGCAGGGCGGCGTGCAGCTCCGCGTGGCGAACTTCCTCGAGGCCCTGGCGGAGGACGTCGCCGAGGGGGTCCGCCTCGAGAACAGCGGCAACGACCCGCAGTCGGTCCCCCGCCAGGCGCTGAACACCTTGCAATGGGAGATCCCGGTGAACCTGCCGCCGGCCGCGGCGCCCCCGGCCCTTACGGCGGAGGCGCACAACTTCAGCCGCATCTTCACCGGCTGCTTCTACGACACCGTCTGCAATATCTTCGCGGGCCAGCCGAACCAGGACGCGCAAGGGCTCCTCGCGGCGGCGCAGACTGCGGGGCGGCTCCTGATCGCCGGCGCCCAGGCGGCGCCCGAGGTCGCGCGCTTCTTCCAGGCCGTAGGGCGAGCCATGATCCTCGCCGACGAAGCTGTAAGCAGCGGCGCACATCATGCGGCCATTCGCGACGCCTTCGTCGGTCACAACATCGCCATCGGAAGCACGGTGATGCTCGCGCCGACGTCGGGATTGGCCGGGTCCGCCCCGACCGTGGACACGGCGGCCGGCAGGGCGCTCCTCCCCGCCGCCGCCCGCCGCGATCTGCTGGAACGCATCGGCGCGCGGCGCGGTCGGCTGGACGTGACGGGCCACGAGCTCGGCGGCCAGGCCGTCGCCAAGGCGGTCCATCACCGCGGCGTCCCCCTGGGGAAGCTCGATCGGCGACTCAAGGGTGTGGTCGCTCCCGCCGTCGAGTCCGTGCTCGTTG
>QHSM01000047.1 GCA_003221595.1 Candidatus Rokuibacteriota bacterium
AGCGACTGGTCGACGTCCTGGTGGAGTCCGAGCACATCTCGGTCGCCGACTTCGAGCGGGAGCGTCCCAGGCGCGACGACGCTCAGAATGCCGGCGCGCTCACGCCGAAGCAGTACGAGAATGTCTGGAGGTTCCTCGGGCGCTCCTGCAACGAGGGAGAGGCCCTCGAGCGGCTGCGGCGCTATCGGGAGGTGATCGACGCGTCGGAGCGGCTGCTGACACCGTTGATCCACGGCGTGCACCTGACTCAGCGGGCGACGGCGACGACGCTCTGCTTCCGGCCCTTCCGCGGCGGCGACTCCCGCATTCAATGCGGCCTCGTCGTGCTCACCAGGAACAGCCACGGGAAGCTGCACCCGAGGCTTCTCACGACCAGCAACCTGGCGGAATTCGAGCTTCGCAGGCACTACTTTCCTGAGCTGCTGCCGGCGTCGATCTCGTCCGTGACGTATGCCGAGCCGACCGACGCCGTGACGCGAGTCGGCTCGCTGGAGCGTGACGGATCCGCTCGGCCGACCCTCGTACCCCGTTGAACCCGCTTCGTACGGACGCGCCGCGCGTCAGGGTCCAGTTCCAGTGGCCGGGTCCCGACGCGACGGACGGTACCGACAACTTCTTCTTCGGCGCGTGGCATCCCTCCCGGAGCCTCCGCGTCACCATGTCGGGAGTGCCGCCCTCGGCGTACACGGAGCGCCGGGGATTCAACTGGCTTCTGGTCAGCGCCGCGTCTGCCCTGCATGCGACCGGGACGGGGCTGGTGCACGGAACCAGGGATCGTTCGGAGGGCGTGGCGTTTCGGGGCTACGTGTTTCCGCGGCTTCACTCCTATTCCCCGGACGCCGAGATCCTGACGTACTGGGGCACGCGATCCCTGGAGGAGCACAACGGGGTCTTCTCGACGGCGCACATCGGACGCCAGGGAGAGACCTTGACGCTGGTCACCGACGTCCTCGGGATGGGCCCCCTGTACTACCGGGTGTTCGAGGATCTGGTGCTGTTCGCCACCAATCCTCGGTTTCTCGCCCTCGACGCCGAGCGGCCGGATCTCGTCGCGTGGCGCTCCTTCACTCAGACGTCGTGGATCATCGGCGATCGAAGCCTCTCGGCCGGCGTCTCGCGCGTGCCGGCGGGCCAGGCCCTCCGCTGGACGAAGGACGGAAGTCGTAGCGTCGTCAACCTCGGACGGCTGCCGTTCGGGACGCGCGCGGTCGACCATCGTTCCGTGGGCGAGGTCGAGGAAGCGTTCCAGCAGGCCATCGACCGCTGCCTCGAGCTGAGCGGCGGCCGCTTCGTCCTGCCGCTGAGCAGCGGCTTCGACAGCCGTCGGATCCTCGCGGCGCTGATCCACCGAAAGGTCGATTTCCAGGCCCTCACGTACCGGAGCGCGCAAAAGGGCTTTCGCGACCTGGACGGCCGGTTCGCGAGCGAGATGGCCCGCGACTTCGGCTTCCCGCACGTCGTGCTCGAGCCGGCCCTCGGCACGCAGTACGCGGCCGACGATCGGAGCCGAAGGGTCCTGGTCGACACGGAGACCCGCGAGCACGCCTGGGCGATTCGCCTGATGCAGACGCTGCCGGCCCGTCCGAGCTTCCTCTTCGACGGGATCGCCGGCGACATCCTGGGGGACCCGGTCGGGTGGAGGGCCCACACGGGGCTGTCCGTCGAGGCTCGATCGTCGGAAGGGGAGCTGGACGCGATCGCCACCCACGGCATCACGAACGACTTCGATCTGGTGCTCCGCTCCGACGAGTGGCCGAGCGCCTCCGACTTGCGCGAGGACGTCAAGGCGTATCTCAGGAAGTTCCTGCCACGGAGCAACATCGCGGAGATCGCGTTCTTGCTGCTCCGCCAGCGCCGCGTCATCGCCCCCTGGTCACAGCAGCTCGCGCCTCCGGGCCACGTGCCGCTGTGCCCGTATCTGGACCTCGAGTATCTCCGGCTCTTGCTCGATTTCAGGTCGGTGGACAAGCACGCCACCAAGTTTCAGCGCGCGTGCCTCAGGGAGTTCTGGCCGGAGTTCCATCGCTACCCGGGCAACCGGGACGTTCCCGCCGACATGGCGCTGGGCTCCTCGGCTCCCGGCAACAAGCAGACGCTGGCGTGCCGGGCGGCTCTCATGGACGAGATCAGCTCGCACGGCGAGCTGACCGCGCTCCGCCAGCTCTTGACCGTGAGAGGCCGGGTCGGTCTGGCCCTGTCGGGGCGAAGCGCCGCGGTCGCGCTGCGGGAGCAGTGGTATCTGACGCCGTTGATGGAGCTGGTCTCACGTCACGCGCGGCGTGTTCGGTGCTGGAAGCGCCTGTCGAGCTGATCGGTCAGACGTAGCCGCGGGTCAGCAGACCGCGGATCCACCGCCGCTCCTCCGCATTGCGCATCAGGCGCCTGACCGTCTTCCACGCCCGACCCCACTGTCCGCGGCGCGCGCTGTAGTACACGTGGGCGAGCGAGGCGGTCGCCTCATCGCGGCAGCGCTTCGACCACTGCGCGCGAACGAGCGAGCCGTCGGCGAGACCGCTCGAGCGGAGCGCCAGCTCGCGGCGCCGAAGGGCCGCGCGCTCCGGCGGACACGGCTGCGGCCGGTGCTCGGCGTCGATGTCCATCGGCAGCCAATCCCAGCTGAGGCCGGGCGGAGACTGAGAGAAGTCCACGTCGACGGTCCAGAAGATGGAGTCGGTCGTGCCGGCCTGCGCCTCGAGGTAGGCGTTGCCACGAACCTGCAGGACGAAGTTGCCGAGCGAGTAGGCGATCAGACCGTTGCGGTACCGCTCGACTCCCTGGCAGACGTGCGGGTGATGCTGGACGACGATGGCCGCCCCTTGATCGACCAGCCAGCGAGAGAGCCGCAGACGCCACGGCGCCGGGTAGCTGCTGAACTCGAGGTCGGCGTGAAGCGCGACGACGACGAGGTCGGCGAGCGCTCGCGCGGCCCGGACACGCTCGCCGAGTCGCGCGCGGTCCAGCGGCGCCGTGCCCGGCCGGCCGTGGCCGGCGTTCGTGTCGGCGAACCCGCTCGCCGCGAGGAGCGCAACCCGTCGGCCTCCGCGCTCGAGCACGAGCGGCTGCTCGGCGTGTGGCAGGTCCGGCCCGGCGCCGAACGCGCCGATGCCGAGATCGCCCAGACGCGCCAGGGTGGCGGTGAGACCGTCCGTCCCGCAGTCCATCATGTGGTTGTTGGCCAGGCTCATGGCGTGGAACCCGGCCGCCCTCAGCCCGTCCGCGTTGGCGGCGGGAACTGCCATGAAGCGCCGGGCCTCGGGGCCCGTCGAGTCGCGGACGAGGCAGCACTCGAGATTGCCGACCAGGAGGTCGACCGCGCGCAGCGCAGGAGCCGCTCCGGTGAACGGAAACTCCGGGCCGTGGAGCGCGATCAGCTCGCGGAGCTGGCCCCCGAGGCAGACGTCGCCGGTGAAGCCCAGCCGGAGCATCATCCACGCGCCAGCTTGACGACGTCGGCCAGCGCGTGCAGGCAACGGCGATGGAGCGTCGCCATCGCCAGCAGGTAAGCGGCGCCGCCCGCGAAGATCTCCAGCGCGAGGCGCGGCGCCGGCGTCCAGTGGGGAGGCAGGACGAGCCGGAGCGCCAGCACCGCCGCGGTCATGGCGAGCGCGCTGCTCGCGGCCGGCCACAACGATCGCAGGTAGTCCGTCGCGGCGAGCCCGATTCGCCCGAACACGCGGGAATAGGTCGGCAGCGCCGCCACCGGATGGATCAGGAGCCACGCGGTCGCGATGCCCGACACCCCCCAGCCGCTCCCCGCGTAGAACGCGGCGGGCAGCAGGAGCGTCTTGGCGAGGGCGGCGTACATCCCGAAGCGGGACTCGCCGATCACGTTCAGGATCTGCGGCAGGAGCGGGGTCGTGGCGCGATAGGCGGCGAGGATCGCCAGGAGCCGGAGCGGCATGATCGCCGCCTCCCATTTGGGCCCGAGCACGACGTAGACGAAGTCGTCGGCGACCAGCGCGAGGCCGACGCCGGCGGCGAACGTCAGGACCGCCAGCCCTTCGGTGAGCGTCAGGAGATAGCGGCGCAGCGCCACCACATCATCCTGGACGGAGGCGAACACCGGAAAGGTGACGCGAGCGACGAGCGCCGTGATCTTGTCGACGGGCGCCGACGCGATCGTCCAGCCGAGCGTGTAGGCGCCGAGCGCCGCCTGGCCCAGGACCCGGCCCGCCACCAGGAAGTCGGCGTTCGACTGGACGTACCAGGCCACGCGCGTGACCAGGACGTGTTTGCTCAACGCGAGCGCGCTCCGGATCGACTCCGGCTCTGGCCAGGCGAAGCCCGATGGTCGGCAGGCCAGGGTCAGTCCGGTGGATACGACGGCCCCCGCCACGCTGCCGAGGACCAGCGCCCAGTAGCCGAGCCCGGCCAGCGCGAGTGCGAAGACCACGACGGCCTGGAGAGAGACCTGCATCCCCTCGATTCCGGCGAGCAGCTTGAAGCGGAGATCGCGCTCGAGCCGCGCGGTGGGCACGGTGCGGAGCGCGCCGATCGCGACGGGGATGCTCATGACGATCACGACCGAGCGGAGCTCGGCGACGCCGAAGAACATCGCCAGCGGCATCGCGGCGGCCGCGCACACGGCGTACGCGGCCACGCCGACGAGCACGGCAAAGCCGTTGATCTGCGCGCGCTGATCGGGGCTCAGGTCGCGATGGGCGACGATGGCCGCGCCCAGCCCGAACTCGTTCACGAGCGTGACCAGACCGAGAAAGAGCGTCGCCATGGCCACGACGCCGTAGTCTTCCGGCTCCAGCAAGCGCGCCACGACGATGGTCGACGCCCAGCTCACGATCTGCCCGAACCACTTCATGGCGCCGGTCCAGGCAATGCCCCGGACGAGCTGGCGGTCGAGATCGCGGGCGGAAACGATCGTCATCAATTCATATTGGCACCCCTGTGGGCGGAACGGAAACTCGACGGTGCTAGAGACGATAGACGCCGGTGGCCGTGCCGTGGAAGAGCTGGGCCTTGTCCGCCGCCGAGTATCCGGAAGTCAGGCGCTTGAAGGAGTTCCACAAGACCGTGTAGCTGCAGCTCGCCTTGTCGACCGGGAAGTTCGACTCGAACATGCACCGATCGACGCCGAACTTCTCGATCGTGAACTCGTAGTAGTGCCGGGTGGCGTCGCAGAGCTCCTGGCTTCCGGGCGGGCGGGAGCGCTCGTGCCAGCCGAAGCCGTTGATCTCCATGTTGATCCCGCCGAGCTTGGCGACGACGTTCGGACAGGTGGCCAGCTCGCTGATCGCCTTGCGCCACTCCGCGTAGATGTCCTTCGCGTGGCCGGCGTAGGGACCGATGCCGAGCGGTCCGCCGAAATGATTGAGGATGATGGTGGTGCCCGGAAACGCGCGCGCCAGCGAGGTGACGTCCGGGATCTGGTGATGGTAGAGCCACGCCTCGAACGTGAGCTTCCGCGGCGCCAGCTGCGCGAACCCCTTGCGGAAGTCGTCGCGCAGGAGCAGGCCCTGCCCGGGCTTGGTTCGGTGGCTGGGCACGGAATCGTGGGGATCCCAGGCCGCGCCCAGCCGGATACCACGGAAGCGGCCGCCGCCCGCGACGATCTGGGCGTCGAGCACGGCGGCCACACCGTCGCCGAGACGGAGGTTGGCGGTCCCGATGATGCCGGCCGCGATGCGCGTCTTGCCGTAGAGCCCCGCGGCGCTCATCGCCGCGATCCCGTTCACGAACTCGGTCTCCCCGACGGGCCGCAGGGGCTCGGGGCCGTCGCTCTTGAACATCGCGCCGCACTCGATGAAGACCGTCGACACGATGTTGTGACCGGCGCTCACGTCTTCCACGATCTCGTCGAGCAGGTAGCGCGAAGCGGTGCGCCCGGTCTGCTGGTCCCACAGGTGGTGATGCGGGTCGCAGATCGGCAGCTCGGGTTCGAGCGCGGCTTCGACGGTCAAGGCGAGCCAGTCGTGGTTCTTCGAACGAACCGTCATGGTGGGTCGTCTCCCTGCGTCGCAGCTCTGGGCGGCCGCGGACGCGCGCCCATGATGCGCCACGGCCGCGGGGACCGCAAACGCCCCGCGGCCGGCCGTCCCCACGTATAATCCTCTGGTGCGCTGGAGGATGAGGCGCGCGGGAGGCGACGATGGCACTGGATACGGCGCGGGAACGGATTCGGCCGGTAACCGGAACGCACGTGGTCCGCGTGCAGCACGAGGGCATCGCGACCGCGGACGCCGAGCGGGCGAAGGACTTCTACTGCCGGGTATTCGGATTCCAGGTGCTACCGCGGCCGGCGTTCAAGTCCGGCGGCTACTGGCTGGGGACGCCCGGCATCTTTCCCCAGATCCACATCATCCAGTCGGAGATGCAGCCGCCCGGGCCGGGCGCGCCGATCAGCCCGCAGGGGCGCCACACGTGCTTCGAGGTGGCCGACTACGACGCGATGAAGGCCACGCTCGAGCGCGAGGGCATCAAGTACGTCGAGAACACCCAGCCGGGAGGCGGCGTGCAGATGCTGTGCAACGACCCCGACGGCAACACGCTCGAGTTCCAGCGGGCGACCGTCTGACCCCCAATCTTCCTTACCGCGCGAGCGGATCGGGCCGGAGCTGGAAATGCACGACCAGCGGGCTCGACAAGGTCTTGCCGGGCGCGCCGGGACTCGGCGCGTCGACGCCTTCGATGTGCATGGGCGTCCGGTTGCCGGAGGTCACCCAGAGTCCCTTGCCCTTCCAGCCCGCATTCGGATCGTCGATGCGGCCGTCCACGCCCTTGGCGAAGAAGCCCATGGGGTAGGGAACCCGCAGCTCGACGATCTTGCCGTACGTCAGCACGTGGAGTGAATCGGAGAAGTTGCCGGTCCCGATCGGAGCGTTCGCGCCGAGGCCCAGGATGTCGTGCTGGTCGACCCAGGTGTAATAGGGGCCTTCGGCCGCGCCGTCTCTGCCGGCGAACGCGGGTCCGGGGAGCGGATAGAACGTCCAGCCCTCAGGGCACAGATTCCCCTCCGCCGCGCCGGGGCCGTTGAGGCGCCCCTTGCACTTGCGACGATCGAAGCCGGCGATGTGGCCGCTCGCCAGCGTCACCCACGCCACACCGTGACGATCGACGTCGAACCCGCGCATGCCATAGCCGGGAGGCGGCACCTTGTAGACCTCCACGAGCGCCGTCTCGGGCGGGTTCGACCCCGGCTGTAGCCGGAGAACATATCCGGGGTGCCCGATGTTCGACCCCCAGATGGATCCGTCGGCGGGACTGTACGCGATGCCGTAGAAGCCCAGCCCGATCCGCTTGTCCTTGGTGGGATCCTCCGGCTGGTTGGGCTCGACATAGGCGTCCCGCTTGCCGTTGCCGTTGGTGTCGACGACGAGCGCCGTCCAGCCCTGCGACTTCCCGGCGTCGCGGGTCTCCCAGAACATCTTCGTGTTGATCCAGCCGACGATGGCGAGCTCGTTCTGGAGGTTGTTGCTGAGCCACAGCGTGTTGCTGGCGTCCTCGGCGAAATTCAGGTGGTGCGTGCCGAAGCACGTGTCGATGAACACGAACTGCCTGGTCTTCGGGTCGTACGCCGTGACTTGTCGTGAGTTCTGCACGAACCCGTCGGGAGTTCCCGCGAGCGGGTACACCTTCGCCGACGGGTGACCCGACGCGGCCGCGCAGTACGCCGGCGGACTCTTGGGCGATCGGATCTGCGCCGTGAAGTACACGCGCCCGTCCTGATCCATCATCGGGTTGTGGGCGTTGACGCGCGTGTCCCACACCTGCTCGGTGCCGAAGTACGGCGACGACGCCACCACCGGGTTGGCCAGCGCCGAGCTGGGCGCATCCTGGTCGCGGACCGGCACTCGCATGGTGCTCTTGGTGATCTTGACCGGATCCAGGATGGGCAGGTGATCCGTGCTCAGCTCGGCGGCGCCGTAGATCAGGCCGGACGCGTTGACCGTAGGTTTCCGTCTGTCGGTGACGATCAGGTCGTGGATGTAGTACTTGGGGGAGAGCCAGTCGTACACGGTCACGACGAGGTTGCGCTCCACGCCGTGCGGCCGCGACGGTGCCGACGGGGGTAGCTCGCCGGCGCGAATGCGATCGGTCCACTCCGCCAGGCGGCGGAGGTGTCCCCCGTCCGACGTGTTGAGGGTCCCGATGGTCCTGACCATGGTGCCACCACCCGGTCCGGACTGGAGCCGCCGTGTCCACGCCTCGACCGAGCTCGTGAACCTGCCCAGACCCTCGGGCATCTCGCGGGTTGCCTTGTCGCCGATCTGGTGACAGTTACCGCAGCCGTTCAGCTGGATGGCGTTGAGCCACTGTTCCTGGCTCTTGAAGGCGACCGGCATGCCGTTACCGTCGGGGCCCGTGCCGGGGAAGAGGCTCCTGTCCGGGATCTTGAGCATGGCGAACCAATAGATGGCGGGGTAGTACGCTGCCGCGGCCGCGGCGCTCGGCGCCACGACCGCGTTCAAGTTGACGATCTGGCCGCGCGCGCTCTTGACCTTCGGAGAATCGACCAGCCCGTAGCCCCGCACCCACAGACTGTAGGTGGCTTGCGGCAGGCCGGGGATCACGTACCGCCCGTAATCGTCCGTGACCACGATCCTGGCGAATCTGGTGCCGAGCTCGGTCGTTTCCGCGATGACCCAGACGCCGGCTTCCGGTCCATTCTTGCTGGTGACCACGCCGCCGATATCGCCGCCGCCGATCTGCACCGCGGCGGGCGGGGCCTGCTGCGCGCCCGGCCTGATCACCGGCCAAGCCGCCACGACCACGACGAGACCGACCACCATCGCGCCCGCGTACAGGAGACCTCTGTTCACCATGTCTGACTTCCCCCGCGCGCTTGGATGTGCGCCACGATCTACTCGGCCCGCTCTCCTTGTCAAGGGGACCTACGTTGTCGTGCTGCGCCTCGATGAGCGTGAATCCAGCGGACGATGAGGTCCGCCAGCTCGCGCTCGCGCCGCTGAAAGTTGTGGCGCGCGCCGGGAATCACGGTGCCCGTGAACGCCCGGGCGCGCGTCGCATTCCCTCGGAAGGCCGCGATCAGCTCCCCCGCCGGGCGGTCGAGGAACTCGTCGCGGCTGCCGACGACGGCGGCGATCGGTAGCCGCACGGCCCGGAGCGCCGTCCAGCGGGCGCCGGGCCGGTAGTAGGGGAACACGTCCTCGACCTCACCGGGGCGATACAGGCTGATGTAGCGACGAGCGCTCCAGTAGCCCCACGCCCGTGGCACCAGGTCCA
>QHSM01000737.1 GCA_003221595.1 Candidatus Rokuibacteriota bacterium
TAACCGCCGCCGATGCATGCTGTTACCGACGCGGGTACGGCGAGGCGAAGTCATCTTGTAGCAGTAGTCTTACAGCCCGGTGCTGGTACGTTGCGCCCACGCCGCGCCCGCAGTGTCTCGCGGCCGAGCGTCCTGTGGTACCGCGCACGGTGAACAGCTGCGGCAACTCGTCGAGCTTCACGGCGCGCAACCACGCCCCTGAGGCCCGCTAGCCGGGCAGCCCGGCGGCGAGAGGGGCAGGCGGCTGTGGCGGCGGCTCGAGGGCCACGGTCGCGGCGTAGCGCTGCTTCGCCCGCTCCAGGGCCCAGGGGAAGAGATGGCGAAACAACCGTTCCCGCCGGCCCAATATCACGATACGCTGCGCCGCGGAGCGCAGGTACCAGAGGCGCCGCGGCGCCATGTGGGCGAGGCCTTCGAGCAGGCGCGCCGTGGCGTGGCGCGGGCCGCGCCATGGATCAGGGTCGTCGGCGGAAAGCGTCGGCGGTACGAGCCCGCGGCGGTGCCACTCGGGGGCATGGTGATCCAGCCAAGTCCGGTAGTCAACCAGTGACGCCGGAGAGAGGAACCCCTCCTGCGCGAAGAAGAGCACCGATGCGGTCTTCTTCCAACGCCCGAACGCGTCGCGGGGGACTCCCGCCTCCTCGAGGATGCGCCGGCAGATGGGGCGACTGTAATGCCCACCGCTATCCCAAGGAGCCATGTCGCGCGAGCGGCTGATCGCGCCGATGGCGCGCGCCTGGCGCACTCCGGCAAAGGGGAGGGGGCAGTGCAGGAACCCCACCCAGAGGCGGTACTCGGAGAGCGAGAGGCCGGATTGGTCCCCCCGCACGAGGTCTTCGTTGGTCGCAGCGCGCTTGTCCCACACGCGGTCGCCGTGGAACCCGGTCAACAGGACGCGTCCCCCCAGCTGGGCCTCGGCCCCCTTGAAATAGACATCCTCGCCCTTCGCGTCCGACGCGACGAACGGGACTTCTGGGAAGGTCGCTGCGCGCCACGCGTGGCGGGCGAAGATGGTGAGGCGCACGCCGAGCGCGTCGGCGATCAGTTCACCGCTGTCGGGGTCGCCGCTCGACGAGCTGCCGAACGAGACCGCCTCCGTGAGGCCGTAGGGGCGCGCCAACGCGGCGGCCGTGGCGGAATCGTACCCGGAGGAGATCGTGCCCAGCAGCCGGAGCGAACCGGCCCGGTCCCGTGCTGTCATGTTCTCGACCAGCCCGGCGATGGTCCGCTTGAGAAAGTCCCGGTAAGCCGTGAAGGTCGCCAGCGGACGCTCGGCGCTCGGCTTGGGCTCCTCGCCCAACCGACCGTGGTCCCAGGTGAGGTTGTGGAAGTAGGTGATGCGCACGATGCCCGCCGACGTGGCCAGGCCGCGCGCGTAGCGGCTCAGGCCGCGACTGATCGACTTGAAATCGGGGAAGTAGCCGGGATAGGTCGGATCGACCGCGCCGCCGACCATCGAGAGCAGGCACGGGAGCGAGTTCGAGACCCACGCCGCGTCCGACGTTTCGAGCGAGTGGAGCCGGTCCACGGTTGATCCCGATGAGACGAAGGTGACCCGGCCGTCGCGCAAGCGCCCGCCCGAGCCGAAGACGACGTCGGTGCGGTCGAAGTCGCCCGCCGCGAAGGCGCCGTCCCAGACGGCCTCGCAGAACCAGTCGTCCGTGGCCTCGACCGCGGAGCCGTGGAATACCGCGCACCGTGCGCCGTCGCGGGGACAGTGGGCGAGCCAGGCCCCTCAGGCGCGCGCTCAGTGTGTGTGCAGCCCAGGTGAACGTCAGGTACCCGAAGTCGAATCGTTTCCAGAAGAACGCGCGCGGCGTGTCCGGAGGCTCGGTACCCCAGAGCCGCCGGCGCAGCAGGTGATAGCCGCGATAGAAGGGAAAGGCCAGCCGGTTCACGCGATCGTGCAGGTAGACGAACGCACCGGAGCAGCCGCAACGGGTCCGCACGTACCGGAAGAATTCGGCTCGCAGCGCCCGGTTGACGGGGTACGCGTTGGTGTCGACGACCGCCTTCTTGCGCTGGCCGAACAGCCGGCTGGGAATCCCAGCATCGTCGAGGATGCGCCGGGCGACGGGCCGGTCGTAGCTCGTGCCGAGGCGCCAGGGCGCCATTTCCGGCGCGTCGGCGAGCGCTTCCAGATCGCGCAGGTTGCGCGCGCCCAGTGAGGGCACCGCGACGTTGATGAAGCCGCTCTTGAGCCGAATCTCCGACAGCATGAGCGCGGTCGTGTCGCCCCGGAGGATGCCGGCGCGCTGGTACGCCTTCTCCCACGGGTTCCTGTCCCACACTTCGTCGCCCAGAAAACCCGTGAACAACACTGCGACGGTGCCGCGCCGCTCAACGTCGCGGGCGAGCGAGTGCAGGGCGAGCGACGTCGGGGCGCACCCCGGCGCCAAAAAGAACAGCTCATCGTCCGTCAGGCGGGAACGGGACCGGTCGAGGTAGATCGTTCGAAGCCCCAGCCGGTCGGCGATCGGCTTGCCATCGTCGATCGCCGCGCGGGGACTCAGCCAGCGCGGCATGTGGGTGTTGGAGCGCCGCGCGGTGAAGCACGTCTCGACGCCCAGCTCCTTGACGAGCACGGCGGCGGCCGCGGAGTCGTAACCCGAGGAGATGGTCGCGAGCGGCGTCATCGGGACGCGCCGCTCCGCGCTGGTCCAGTTCACGCGCAACCGGCCGAGCGCATCCGCGACCAGCGCTCGGTAGGCGGCGTACGAGGGGATCGGCTGCGTCGTCCGGAGCGACACGCACGCCGGCTCGCCGTCTCCGAGCACCAGGACCTCGTCGAACAGCTGCCGGAACGCGGCGATCTCCGGATGGGCGACGACGAACTCCCGCGGGTATGCTCCGACGCCCTGCCGGATCGCATAGGTCTCGCGTCGGTAGTCGTGCGCGGGATCGAGCTCCGCCCCCGTGAACGCGAGCAGCAGCGCGAGGCTGTTCGAGACCAGCACGCGCTCCCGGTAGGTGCAGTGGAGCAAGCGGCCGATGGGGCTGCTCGCGGGTACGAAGTGGACGCGGCCTTGCGCGACGCGGATGCCCGTGCCGAAGAAGTGGTCGCTGCGGTGAAAGTCGCCGCGCTCGAACGCGTCGTCCCACACACCTTCGACCATCCACCCGTCGCGCCGCTCCACTGAAGCGCCGTGGTAGACGAGCGTCTCCCCGGTCGCGGGGTCGGCCGAGGCGAGCCAGGCGAGTCTCGGGAGCCGGGTCACCTCCCGGTACGTGAGCCAGGGCTCCGCAGCGCGCCGCGTCACAGTAGCGCCCGAGGATAGCGCAGGACTTCGGCGGTCCGGCGGACCACCGCATCGCGCGATGCGCGCGACAGGCCGGCCGCGAACGCGAGGGCCGCCGCCAGCGCGAGACTCGCCGCTACCCCGGTCCCCCAGACGATCCAGCTCGAGGCGACGAGCCCGTGGCCAACGTAGGCCGTGCCCGCGAACAGGAGGCCGGTCACGGCGGCCGCCCGGGCCAGCGCGGCGGGCGCCGCTCCGCTCATGCCGCCCACACACCGCGCCGCGAGCAGTGGATAGGCGACGGTTTGGGTCAGGCGTCCCGCGAGCAAGCCGAGGCAAAGCCCCACGAGGCCGAAGGCCCGGGTCAACAGGATAGCCAGGGTAACCGTCAGCACGACAGCGGCCGCGCTGACCACGACCCGCAGCCAGGACCGGAGTGCCGCGTCGATGATGTACGCATCGGCGCGGATGAACACGGTCTGGAATGCTATGAGGACGATCAGCAGGTCGACCCAGGCGCCGCCGTAGTGCGTGCGGCCGACCCACAGCGTGACGAACGACCGATTCCACAGGAGGATCGTCGCCCCGACCGCGGTCGCGAACAGCCAGGTGAGGGCCATGAGCTCGCGTCGCACGAGCGCCGCGCGCGCGTACTGCCCCTCGCCGATCAGCCCACCCAGTCCCGGCATCGCCGCACCGACCGCGGATCCGTGGATCGCGACCGCGGCGCGCGGTGCGTACGCGGTCAGGACGTAGGTCGCCACGGCGGCGGGGGACACCAGGGCGCCCAGGATGAGCACATCGCTCGCGAGCAGCAGCTTCGCGATCACGTCCCCGCCGGAGAGCCAGGCGGAGAGACCGACCACCTTACGCGTCTCAGCAGACGAGGGACGCGCCGCCCCGAACCACGTCACATAGGTGCGGGCGAGCCACCAGAAACACAGACCGCCCACCGCGGCGAGCCCAAGCTGCGCGCCGGCGACGCCGGCGAGACCCAGGCCAGCCCAGATCGCGCCAGCGGTGAGGACG
>QHSM01000738.1 GCA_003221595.1 Candidatus Rokuibacteriota bacterium
AGCCGCTCGAGGTAGCGCTCGATCCTTCGGCGTCCCAGCCACCGCGCCATCGGCGCCGGGATCTCGTTGCCGAGGGCGTAGCACAGGAGCGCCGGGTGACCGGCGCACTCTCGGACCTTCGCGCGCACCACCGCCTCGATCTCGGAGACGCTCTTCTTCCGATCGATGAGGAAGCCCAGATACTGCTCGGCGGACAGACCCACCATGACCCGGAGGCCGTGCCGCCCGGCCGCGTCGAGGAGGGAACGGGGCGGCATCGTATGCGGGATGCGGACGGTGTTGATCCCGTTCGCCGCCATGTGCGCGAAGTCCCGCTCGATGACGTCCGGGTTGTGATACTCGCGGCCGTTCGGGTCTGGGCTGAATGCCCCGTAGGTCACGCCGCGAACGTAGAGCTTCGCGTCACCCGCGAAAACGAACTTGCCCCGAGCGTGCGGCCGGACGAGCGTGGGGCGACAGGTCGGCGCGCTCGCGCGGGTCGCCGAGGCGATTGGTCCATCCGTCGTGGCCCTGGTGGCGGGAGAGGCGATGGCCACGCCGCCCACCTACGCCGAGACTTGCCAATCGCGCGCCGGCGTCACGCTCGCGAACCACTCGATCGTCCGCCGCAGTCCCTCCCGGAGGGGCACAGTGGGGGCCCATCCGAGCCGCGTCTGGGCCTTCCGAATGTCCGGCTGCCGGCGCGCAGGGTCATCCTGGGGCATCGGGAGATGAACGAGCTCCAGGCCGCTCCCGACGAGAGAGGCGACGGTGTCGGCCAGCTCGAGCAGGGTGACCTCGTGAGGGTTGCCCAGATTGAACACCTCGCCCGCGAGTCCGTCGTAGGTGGCGAGCCGGTGGATACCCTCGACCAGATCGTCGACGAAGCAGAAGCTCCGCGTCTGCCGGCCGTCGCCGTGCACGGGCAGCGGGACTCCCGACAGCGCATGGGTGATGAACTGCGGGATGACGCGACCGTCGCCGGCGCGCATGCGCGGGCCGTACGTGTTGAAGATCCTGACGATGCGTGCATCCATTCCGTGCGAGCGGTGGTACGCCATCGTCAAGGCCTCGGCGAAGCGCTTCGCCTCGTCGTACGCGCTCCGCAGACCGGTCGGGTTGACGTGGCCCCAGTACGATTCGGGCTGCGGGTGGACCTGGGGATCGCCATACACCTCACTGGTGGAGGCCAGGAGGTAGCGGGCCCGGTGGGCCTTGGCGAGCCCGAGCGTGTACAGCGTGCCGACGCTGTCGACCTTGAGGGTGTGGATCGGGTGCCGCAGGTAGTCCCGTGGGCTAGCCGGACAGGCGAAGTGCAGGACGAGGTCGACGGGGTCGTCGATGACGAACGGCTTCGTGACGTCCTGCCGCTCGAACCGGAACCGGGTGTCGCCGGCCAGGTGGGCCAGGTTGCCGGCCGCCCCAGTCAAGAGGTTGTCGATCGCCACGACGTGCCAGTCCCGCCCGAGAAAATAGTCGCAGAGGTGCGAGCCGAGGAACCCGGCGGCGCCGGTGATCAGGACGGTCGGGGTCGATCGGCCGCGCGCGCTCATACGCGCGCCCGCTCCGCCCGCAGCGGAGCGTCCCCGCGGCCGAGACTGTAGTACTCGAAACCGGCCGCCTGCATCTCGGCCGGCTCGAAGATATTGCGCCCGTCGATGA
>QHSM01000739.1 GCA_003221595.1 Candidatus Rokuibacteriota bacterium
ACCGCGAGCATCGCGTCGGGCTCCCGCTGACGGCCGCCCCGAAGGTCGAGCGCGCTGACGATGCCGGCGCTGGCCCGTGGACCCGCGCCGAGAGCCAGGACCAGATGGCCGATGCGAAGGTCGCCATCGTCGTGGATGTCGGCAGCGGGCACGCCGGCGACCTCGGCGCGGAGCACGGCGATGTCCAGTCCGGGGTCGCGGCCGACGACCTGCGCCGTTAGCGTCCGACCATCCGGGGCGGTGAGCGTTACTTCCCGGTCAGGCTCGACGGTATGGCTCGCGGTGACGATGAGGCCCGCGCGCCAGTGGACTCCCGTCGATGGCAAGCGCGGCCGGCCGTGCACCGCGAACAGCGATCCCGCGGCTCGCTCGACTGCGCCGGCCAGGGCGTTGGAGAGATCCATAGCTGTTGTCATTGCGTCCTCTCGGTGAAGGTGATGGCTTCCTGGTGCTAGACCCAGGATAGAGAGGATCTCTCGTGGTGAACATCCGCCACACGGGCAGGGTACGACTTTACCGGAACCGCGCGATCATCTCCTTGCCGTAGCGCAGCACGTCCTCCGGCGTCCGCACCTGGGCCGGCAGCCCGGCGGCCGAGCTCACCCGCGCCACGCCCTGCCGGGCCAGCTTTTCGATCTCGGCGGGCTCGGCCGGCGCTGCCAGCGTCAGCTCGATGTCGGCCGGATTGCGGCCGGCCGCCTCGGCGGCGCGGCGCATCTCGTCCACGAGCTCGGCGGACGCGGGACGCGCCGGAAAGTAGCCGTCGCCGAGCCGCCCGGCTCGGCGCGCCGCGGCCTTCGTGTCGCCGCCGACGATGATGGGGATGCGGCGCGCGGCCGGGAGAGGCCGACAGAACACGTCCTGGAACGACACGAAGCGGCCGTGGAAGCTCGCGCGCTCCTGGCTCCACAGGGCGCCTCCGCCGCCTGGGCCAGCTCGACCGCGGCCGCGCCGTCCGCGTAGCGTCCGAGGTTCGCGTAGCGCAGCCCGAACTTCATGGACAGCGATTCTACTGTATCGTCCATCTCGTGGTCGTCCATCTGGTCGACGGCACGTACGAGCTGTTTCGCTACTTCCTCTCGCCGGCGGCGGCCTTCGACCGGAGCGCGCCGCCCGAGCTCCGAGCGGTGCGCGGTGTCGTCGGCTCGATCCTCGGAATGCTCGAGGACGGCGCCACGCATCTGGGCGTCGCCACCGATCACGTCATCGAGTCCTTTCGCAACGCGCTCTGGCCCGGCTACAAGACGGGCGAGGGGATCGATCCGCTGCTTCGCGGGCAGTTCGAGCCGCTGGAGGAAGCGCTCGGCGCGCTCGGCGTGGTCGTCTGGCCGATGGTCGAGTTCGAGGCCGACGACGCGCTGGCGGCCGCGGCGGCGATGGCCGCCGCCGACACGCGGGTCGAGCAGGTCGTCGTGTGTACGCCGGACAAGGACCTGTCGCAGTGCGTCCGCGGTGCGCGGGTCGTCCAGCTCGATCGGCGCACGCGCGAGGTGCGCGACGAGGAGGCGGTGCGCCGGAAGTTCGGCGTCTCGCCCGCGTCGATTCCGGACTGGCTCGCGCTGGTCGGTGACAGCGCGGACGGCTATCCCGGCCTGCCGGGCTGGGGCGCGAAGTCCGCCGCCGCCGTGCTCGCCCGCCATGAGCACCTCGAGCGCATTCCCGCGCGGGCAGCGGAGTGGGACGTCTCGGTCCGCGGATCGGAGAAGCTGGCGGCGACGCTCGCGGAGCAGCGCGAGCGCGCGCAGCTCTTCCGCACGCTGGCCACGCTGCGCGCGGACGCGCCGATCGGCGTCGACGTGGACGGGTTAGGGTGGAAGGGGCCGCGCGCCGAGCTCGCGGCCTGGTCAACGCGGCTGGGCGCGCCGGCGCTTCACGAGCGCGCCGCGGCGCTGGCGGCCGTTCGCGCGCAGCTGTAACGCGCTAGGCGTACTCGCAAGTGTTTCCATCTGGAGACATTGACCCGAGGGCAGGCTGACCGATACGATCCGAACGATGGCTGACTACGAGGTGAAGACCCGGCGCTTCAGCCGGGTCGAGTACGAGAAGCTCATCGACCTCGGCATCTTCCAGCCGGGCGAAGCGATCGAGCTCATTGGCGGCGAGCTCATGGTCGCCGAGCCGCAGGGCGCCGCACACTACACGGCGATCCGCAAGACCTCCCTCGCGCTCGAGGCGGCCTTCGGGTCAGGCTGGGAGGTGCGCACGCAGGGCCCCATCGGTCTGGACGATGAATCGGAGCCCGAGCCCGACGTCGCCGTCGTCCCGGGAGGTCCGGACGACTACGGCCGCGCGCATCCCTCGCGTCCCGCTCTCACGGTCGAGGTGGCCGAATCGAGCCTCGGAGTCGATCGCCAGCGCAAGGGCAGCCTGTACGCTCGCGCGGGCCTGGCGGACTATTGGGTGCTCAACCTGGTCGACCGTGTTCTCGAGGTATCCCGGTTGCGCGTCTTCTTCCCTGACGGCTCGCGCGGCGAGCGGTCGCGGCTCCACGCGAACTCCGCGCTCGACCGACAGCTCGACCCGGAGGACGGCGCCCTCCGGATCACCGGGTCCCCACTCGATCATCGGCGCGCCCGCAAAGTGGGCGGCCACGCCGCCCTGGCTGACGTCGGTCCGCGCGTGGTGGTGGCCGAGCGCGAGATAGTCCCAGCCGGCGTCGCGGATCTCGTCGGCGAAGATCGGCGATGAACGATCCGGCCGCTGCCGCTCCGCGAAGAAGAATCCGTGCGCCATGACGAGGGACCAGCGCCCGGCGTCACGGGAGGGCAGCTCGGCGAGGGGCTGGAACTCGGGCGTGTGCTCTTCCATGGCTCGGCCCCAGACGACGGCGTCGAGCTCCGGAAATTCGATGGTCTGGCCGTTCAGCCGGCGGATCACGTGAACGTGGCTCGCGCCGGCCGAGAAATCGTGCCGGTCGTAGATGGCGTTCGCGCGCAGCGCGTCGTGGTTTCCCGGCAGGATGACGACCGGCTGGTGCAGCCGATCGAGCTCCCGCCGAACGAACGCGATCGTCTCGTCGGAGGCGCGGTTGTGATCGAAGAGGTCGCCGGCGATCAGCACCAGATCGACCTGGTCGGCCAGCGCGCGATCGACGATGCGCCGGAAGCCGCGCCGGCCGCGCTCGTTGTGGGCCGCCTGCTGGGCCGGACCGCCGCCGTCGCTGTCCAGGTGCACGTCGGCCGTGTGAAGGACGCGGAGGGGTCGTCGTGACGAGCTCACGACCAGCAGCATGCCACATTCCGGGCCCGCGCGGCTCCGATTGACAGGCCACGCCGCCGCCGCATAATGCCGCCATGGTGACTCCCGCCGCGACACCGGAGCAGTGGCTGCAGACGTTCGAGGCCGCCGTGCGTGCCCGCGACTTCGCGGGCGGCCGCACCCTCTTCGCCACCGACGCGGTGGCCTTCGGCACCTGGGCCCGCGCCGTGGCCGGTCTCGACAACATCGTGCGCGAGCAGTGGGAGAACGTGTGGCCGCGCATCCGGGGCTTTCACTTCGAGCCGGGTGCTCACGTCCACGCGGCCGGCGACAGCGCGTGGATCGCGGGCGGATGGCTGACCGAGGTGACCGGCCCGGATGGCCGGCCGTTCACGCGGCCGGGCCGGGGGACCTTCGTGCTGGAGCGTCGCGGCGGGAAATGGCTCGCGGTGCACAGCCACTTCTCGCTCTTGCCCGCACAGTCCGATTCGGCCCACGGGCGGTTGCCGAGCAACGCCGCCCGCTCGTGAGCGCTGCCGGGGTGCGCCCCGCGTGCCCGCCGACGCCGCCCTCACCCCGCTGGTCGCGAAGCTGAACGCCACCTCGTCG
>QHSM01000048.1 GCA_003221595.1 Candidatus Rokuibacteriota bacterium
ACGTGCGCTCCACGTTCCGACCCGACCCCGGTACGCTCGTGACGAAGGAGGAGCAGGGCATGGAACAGGCAGTCGTCACCGGCGTGACGCACGACCGGAGCCAGGCGAAGATCTCGATCCTGCGCGTGCCCGATCGACCGGGAATCGCCGCGCGGGTCTTCGGGACGATCGCCGTCAAGAACATCGTCGTCGACATGATCGTCCAGAACATCAGCCAGGACGGCCACACCGACATGTCCTTCACCCTGCCGCGCGGCGATTACGCGCGGGCGGTTGCCGAGCTGTCGGACGTGGCCCGCGAGATCGGCGCCCGCGGGATCGTCCACGACGAGCGGGTCGCCAAGGTCTCCATCGTCGGCGTCGGCATGCGCAGCCACTCCGGCGTCGCCTCGACGATGTTCGCCGCGCTCGCCCGCGAGGGCATCAACATCCAGATGATCTCGACGTCCGAGATCGCCGTCTCGTGTGTCATCGAGGACAAGTACGCCGAGCTCGCCGTCCGCACCCTGCACGACGCCTTCGACGTCGGTCGCGGCATCGCGCGATGACCACCGGCAAGACCGCGGTCTTCTTCGGTCCCGGCCGGCCGACCGGAGGGAGCGCCTCAACCTCGTGCGCAAGTGGACGGGCGGCGTCGGCGCCGACGTCGCGTGCGATTTCGTCGGGTTCCCACAGGTGATCGCCGAGGGGATCGAGATGCTCCGCTCGGGCGGAACATATCTGGAGATCGGCACGATCAGCCGCGGCGCGAAAGTAGAGCTCGAGCCGTCGCTCCTCGTCTGGGGCTCGAAGACGATCGTGGGCGTCATCCAGTACGACCCGGGCACCATTCCGCGCGCCCTGGATTTCCTCGTGCGAAACCGCGTACGCTGGCCCTTCGACCGGCTCATCTCGCACACGTATCCGCTCGAGAACATCAATCAGGCCTTCGCCGACTCCGAGTGGCACGCGAAGGAGACCACGAGCATCACCCGCGCCGCGCTCGCGCCCTGACCGGTCGCGCACCGTCAGATTTTTTCCACTCTAGTCGCGCCGGTGGCCCGGTGGGATCGTCGGTTCATGGCCCCGTACACGCGCCGCCAGCTCCTCGTGCTCCTTGTGCTGGTCGCCGCCGGCGGGGGCGGGCTCGCCGTCGGCTACTGGCGTCGCGCGAACCCGGACACCGTCGAGTACCTCGAGCAGCTCGACCGGGCACCGGCGCCGCCCGCGAGCATCTCCCCGCCTGAGCCTCCGCCTCGCGGTCGAGCCGCGAGGTCCAGCGTGGAAGGCGAGCCGCGACGGGCCCGTCGCGGCCGTTCGCCGCGCGGGGCCCAGACCGCTCCTGCCGCCGACATGCCTGCAGCGCCTGCCACCGACGATCTCGACGCCGACCAGGCGACCGACGCCGAGTCAACGTCCCGGTGATGCCCGGTGACTCTCGAACGAACGCCGCTGGCCCCGCTGGCCGTCGCCTTCGGCATCGGTATCGTCCTGGCGCCCCTGATCGAGCCCGGCGTTCTGTGGACGGTGTGGCTCGCCGCCCTCGCGATCGGCGCCGCGCTTCTGACGCTTGGAGAAGCTCGAGGCGCGGCGGTCACGTTGCTCGTCGCGGTGGCCGCCCTGGGCGCGTTACGGGGCACCGAGGAACCCCTGCCAGCTGACCATCTCGCGCGGATCGGGCTACCCAGAGTCGCGAGCGTCGAAGGACGGCTCGCCGTCGAGCCGACGCGCTGGGCGCCGGATCGCACACGCCTGCTGATCGACGCCGAGCGGGCAGACGGCGCACCGGTCTCCGGGCGCATCCAGGCAACCGTCTACGGCGTGCCGCCGTCACTCACCGAGGGTCAGCGCATCGCGGCCCGGCTGAAGCTCCATCCGGCGACCGGCTTCCACAACCCCGGAACCTTCGACTACGGCGCGCACCTCGCGCGCCAGGGCATCCGGGTCGTGGCCACAGGGCGAGCCGAGAGCATCGCGACGCCGGACGATCGCGCGCCGCCGTGGTCGGTGCGCGTGAGGCGCGCCGCGGTCGCGGCGATCGGAGAGGCGCTACCGCCCGGCTCGGCGGCCCTGCTGGCGGGTCTCCTGCTCGGCGATCGCACCGATCTGCCGCGTGACGTCGACGAAGCCTTCCGGCTCGCCGGCGTCTACCACGTCCTCGCGGTCTCCGGCTTCAACGTCGCGATCCTGGCGGGGGCGGCGTGGGCGCTCTGTCGTTTTCTTCGCCTGCCCAGGCGCGCCGGCGCCGCCACCGCGATCGTCATCGTGATCGGGTTCGCGCTCGTGGTGGGCCCGTCGCCGTCGGTGCTGCGCGCCGTCGTCATGGCGGTACTCGTCCTGGCCGCGCTCCTTCTGGAGCGGGACGCCTCGGTAACGAACAGCCTGGCGCTGGCGGCCGTGGCGATCCTCGCGGTACGGCCCGGCGACCTCTTCGATCCCGGCTTCCAGCTCTCGTTCGCGGCCACTCTCGGCATCGTCGTCGCCCCCCTGCCGCGCGGGGCGATCGTCGGCGCCCTCGCGGTGAGCGCGGCCGCCCAGCTGGCCGTATTGCCGGTGACACTCGCGCACTTCAATCAGCTCTCGACGATCGGCGTCATCGCGAACCTCGCCGTCGTCCCTCTCGCGGGCGCGGCCACGGTCATGGGCCTCGTCGCGGTCGGCCTGTCCCTTCTCAGCGAGACGATCGGGGCCGTCGCGTTCGATGCGGTGTGGCCGGTGCTGCTGGCGTTGCGGGGCGTGGTCGCGCTCGCCGCGAGGGTGCCCGGGGCCGTCGTCCACTTGCCCGCTCCGGGGCCCACCGCCGTCACCTGCTACATCGGCGGGCTCGCGCTTCTTCTCGTGCAGGGCCGCGCCGCGTCGACGCGAAGCCGCCGCGTCCACCAGGGGGTGGCCGTCGCGCTTCTCGCCCTCGCGGTGGGCATCGCGGCCTGGCCGCTCGTGCAGCCGCCCGACGGGCGGCTTCGGATCACCGTGCTCGACGTCGGTCAGGGCGACGCGGTGGTCGTCGAGATGCCCGACGGCCGCACGATCCTGGTCGATGCCGGATCGGGTGGACCGATGCGCCTGGACGCCGGCGAGCGCGTCGTCGCGCCGTTTCTCTGGAACCGCGGCGTCCTCCGTCTCGCCGGTGTCGCGGTCACGCACGACGACGCCGATCACGCGGGCGGCGCGGCGGCGGTGCAACGCCTCTTTTGGATCGACGAGCGGTGGACCGCCCTGAGCGCCCCATCGGAGCCGCGGCGGTTCGGCCGCGCGCTCGTGACGCCGCTGCCGCCGCCGGCGGCGCCCGGGGGGCGACGGAACGACGCGGGTCTGGTCCTGCGAGTCGAGCTCGGGCTGGCCTCCATCCTGCTCGCCGCCGACATCGGAGCCGCCCGCGAGCACGAGCTGGTGGTGTCCGGGGCGCGCCTGGCGTCGACGGTGCTCAAGGTCGCCCACCACGGCTCCCGCTTCTCGACCACCGCGGAGTTCCTGCGCGCGGTCCGCCCGATCGCGGCGGCGATTTCGGTGGGAGCGCACAACGCCTACGGCCATCCCGACTCCGGTGTGCTCGCCCGGCTCGCCGAGGAAGGCGTGGGGGTCTACCGCACGGACCGCGACGGCGCGGTGATCTTCGAGACCGATGGCGGAACGCTCACGGTGACCCGATGGGCGCAGCGCACCGTCGACCGCTTCTGTCTCGAGCCCGAAGGGATCTGCTAGAATCGGGCGCCATGGCTCGAGTCAACGACCACTATCTGAAGCTTCGTGCCAGCTACCTCTTCAGCGAGACCGGCCGGCGTGTACGCGAGTTCCAGGCGGCGCACCCCGACGCGAAGCTCATCCGCCTCGGGATCGGCGACGTGACGCAGCCGCTGCCGCCCGCCGTGATTCACGCGATGCACGAGGCGGTGGACGAGATGAGTCGCGCCGAGACATTCCGCGGCTATCCGCCGGAGACGGGGTGGGACTTCCTCCTCGACGCGATCGTCCGCCACGACTACGGCGAGCGCGGGATAAAGCTCGCCCCGGACGAGATCGTCGTGAGCGACGGCGCGAAGAGCGACACCGGCAACATCCAGGAGATCTTCGGGCCGGACTGCGTCGTCGCGCTCAGTGACCCGGTCTATCCGGCGTACCTCGACGTCACCGTCATGGGCGGGCGCGCGGGCCGCGCCGATCAGAGCGGACGCTACGACCGGGTAGTCTATCTGCCGTGCACGGCCGAGAATAACTTCCAGCCGCGCATCCCCGACCGCCCGGTGGACCTGATCTATCTCTGCTATCCCAACAACCCGACGGGGGCCGTGCTGACGCGCGCGGCGCTCAAGACGTGGGTCGACTACGCCCGCGAGCGGAACGCCGTCATCCTGTACGACGCGGCGTACGAAGCATACATCCGCGACCCAGAGGTTCCGCACTCGATCTACGAGATCGAGGGCGCGCGGGAGACCGCGATCGAATTCCGCTCCTTCTCCAAGACCGCCGGGTTCACGGGCACGCGCTGCGCCTACACCGTCGTGCCGAAGGAGCTGCAGGGACGCTCGGCGTCGGGCGAAGCGGTGAGCCTCAATGCCCTGTGGGTCAGGCGGCAATCCACCAAGTTCAACGGCGTGGCGTACGTGATCCAGCGCGCGGCGGCCTCGACCTATACGGTCGAGGGACGGCAGCAGGTGAAGGGGCTCGTGGACCACTACATGAACAACGCCCGGATCATCCGCGAGGGCCTCGAGGCGGCGGGCCTCACCGTGTACGGGGGCCGGAACGCGCCCTACATCTGGGTGAAGACGCCGGGGAAGCTCTCGTCGTGGGACTTCTTCGACAAGCTGCTGCGGGAGGCCCACGTCGTCGGAACGCCCGGCGCGGGCTTCGGGCCGAGCGGCGAGGGCTACTTCCGCCTGACCGCCTTCGGCGCGCGCCCCGCCGCCGAGGAAGCAGTCGACCGAATCAAGACCCGCCTCAAGCTCTAGCGGCGTCCACAGCCAACCCGCCACAATCGCGCCGGCCGCTCAAAAGGGTCCAGATGCGAGGCGGCGGCTGAGGGCCGACCGAGGCGGCCGGCCTAGGCTTCGTAGGCGCGCTCGTACTGCGAGCGCAGCCGCTCCAGCTCCTCCGGATCCAGACGCATGCCGAGCGACAGGCTCATCTCGCCCAGGATCGTCTTGATCTCGTTCAGGGACTTCTTGCCGAAATTCTTGGTCTTGAGCAGCTCGGCCTCGCTCTTCTGCACGAGGTCGGCGATCGTCCGGATGTTCGCGGTCTTGAGGCAGTTGGACGCGCGGACCGACAGCTCCAGCTCGTCGACGTTGCGGAACAGGTTCTCGTTCAGCTCGGTGCGCGGGTGTGTCTCGTCGCGCTCGGCCGCTTCCTCCTGCGGCGTGGCCTCGGGGAAGTTCGTGAGCAGGTCGAAGTGGTCCTCGAGGATACGCGCGGCTTCGCCGACCGCGGTGCCCGGGCTGACGCTGCCGTCGGTCCACACCTCGAGCACGAGCCGCTCCCGGCCTTCGGTGCCGACGGGCTCGACGTGGAAGTTCACGCGCTTGACCGGCGAGAACTCGGCGTCGAGGAGAATCGCGTTGATCGGCAGCGCCTCGGGCTCCCGCTTCTCGGCCGACACGTAGCCGCGGCCGCGCTCGACGCAGACCTCCATCTCGAGGACGCCGTCCTTGTCGAGGGTCGCCAGGACCACGTCGGGCGTGAGAATCTCGACGTCCGAGTCCGCCTCGAAGTCGCCCGCCTTGACGATCGTCGAGCCCTGCGCCTTCAACCGGAGGATCTTGGGCCGGTTCAGGTGAAGCGCGAACACCACCTTGCGGAGGTTCATCATGATGTCGAGCGTGTCGTCCATGACGCCCGGCAGGTGCGAGAACTCGTGGAGGACGTTCTCGATCTTCACCCAGGTCGGCGCAGCGCCGTGGATCGCCGACAGGAGGGCTCGCCGGTAGGCGATCCCGACGGTCAAGCCGAACCCCGACTCGAAGGGCTCGATGGTCAGCTTGCCGTACGTCTTGTCCTGGACGGTCCAGTCGTGGCGCGCAGGTAGTTGAAGCTCCAGCATTAGGACCCCCTAAAGATCGGCCGGTATGAAGGGAAGGTTCTGCTCCAAGGCAAATCAGTATACCAGAGCATCAATGTTACACTGGGAAATCATGCAGTTGCGTCTCGTCATCGGCCTTGTCGTGCTGCTGAGCATGGGCGCCGTCGTCGGCGTGGCGCACGAGGTCCTCACCCCGGCGGCCAAGCTCGACTCCGGGCCGCTCCTCGTCGAGATTCCGGCCCACGATGGGGTCCTGGATATCGCCAGCCGCCTGTACGCGGCGGGGGTGATCAGGAGTCGCGTGGGCTTCGTGGTCCTGGCCGTCGCGCGCGGCACCTCGCGCCAGCTCAAGGCCGGCGAGTACGATCTAGCCCGCGGGGCCTCGACGCTCGACGTGCTGAGCCAGATCGAGGCCGGGCGGGTCAAGCAGCACCTCGTCCTGCACCCGGAGGGGGCGACGCTGACCGAGCTCGCCCGTGTGCTCGAGACCGAGCGTCTCGCGGCCAGCGGCGCCGTCACCAGGCTCGCGACGGACCGTGCCTTCCTGGCGACGCTGGGGATCGACGGACCGAGCCTCGAGGGCTATCTGTTCCCGGATACCTATCAGCTCGTACGCGGCATGACGACCGAGGAGATCCTGACACGCATGGTGCAGCGTCTCCGGGCCAAGGTCGGACCCGATCTGGCCGCTCGCGCCCAGGCGCGCGGCCTCACCGTGCATCAGCTCCTGACGCTGGCCTCGATCATCGAGCGCGAGGCGGTCGAGCGCGACGAGATGCGGACGATCTCCGCGGTGTTCTGGAACCGGCTGAAGATCAACATGCCGCTGCAGGCCGACCCCACGGTTCAGTACGCGACCGGCAAGGAGCGGCGAGCGCTTACGCGCGCCGATCTGGCGATGGACCATCCCTTCAACACGTACCGCCGGCCCGGCCTGCCGCCGGGGCCGATCGCCAGCCCGGGCCTCGCCGCAATCGAAGCGGCCCTCGACCCGGCGCCCGTGAAGTACCTGTACTTCGTCGCGATGGACGATCATCGTCACTACTTCTCGGCTTCGCTCGGCGAGCACAACGCGGCCGTGGCCCGGTACCGGCTCGCCCGCGCTCGGTGAACCGTGCTATAAAACGCGCGACATGGCCGGTCCGACCGCGCTTGCCGCGAACCGGCGGGTCGCCCACGAGGCGTCGCCGGCGCCATTTCTGTATCGCGCGCTCCGTGGCCCGGTTCGCCGGGCGCTCGCGCGCTGGTTCGACCTCAGTATCGAAGGACTCGAGCATCTTCCGGCCGGTGGCCCCTATCTCATCGCCGCGAATCACCACAACTATCTGGACGGGGTCGTCCTCGGCGTCGCCGCGCCCGAGCCGATCTCGTTTCTGGTGATGCCCCGCGTCTGGCGCGCGACGCCGCTGCATCCGATCCTGCACCGCCACCTCGGCTCGATCCCGATCGACCTGGGCCGCGCGGACGTCAGCGCGCTCCGCCGCGCGCTGCGGACTCTCGAGGCGGGCAAGGTGATCGGCATATTCCCGGAGGGGCCGTTCAGCGTGCGCGGCCGGCTCGAGCCCGGTCTTCCGGGCGTCGCGCTGCTGGCGCTGCGCTCGGGCGTGCCCGTCATCCCCGCCGGCATCCGTGGCACCTACGAGGCGCTGGCCGGGCGCCGCGGCTACATCCCGCGGCGGGTTCCGCTCGGCGTCAGGTTCGGACCGGCGCGCTGCTTTTCCCAGGACGGCGCCCACGGTCGGCGCAGCGCCAGGCTCAACGTAACCCGTCGGATCATGGACGACATCGCGGCGCTCCTGTCGTGAAATCGCGTCCCCGCAAGCAGCCTCCGCGCGAGGCGACACGGTCGGAGAAGCTCTGGGGCGGGCGCTTCACCCGGGGTGCCGACCCACTCGCCGAGCGCTTCACCGGATCGCTCGCCTTCGACCGCCGCCTGTGGCCGCACGACGTCAGGGGCAGCGTCGCGTGGGCGAAGGCGCTCGCGAAGGCGGGTCTCCTGTCCGCGGCGGAGCGCGACGCGATCGTGAAGGGGCTCGACGTCGTCCGCGCCGAGCTCGCGGCGGGCACCTTCCCGTTCCGCACCGAGCTCGAGGACATCCACACGAACGTCGAGCGGCGACTTCAAGAGCTGATCGGTGAAGTCGGGGGTAAGCTCCACACCGGCCGCTCGCGGAACGACCAGATTGCCGTCGACGAGCGGCTCTATTTGCGCGAGATGGTCGCCGAAGTCCGGGCCGGCCTCCGCCGCACGCAGGAGGCGCTCGTGACGCGCGCCGCGGAGGCGGTGGACACGCCCCTGCCCGGCTACACGCACCTGCAGCGCGCCCAACCCGTCGTGCTGGGCCATCACCTGCTCGCGTACGTGTTCATGCTGCAGCGCGACTGCGACCGCTTCGGCGACTGCGGCGCGCGCGCCGACACGCTGCCGCTGGGCGCCGCGGCGCTGGCCGGCACCGCCTTTCCGATCGATCTCGAGGCGCTCGCGAAGGACCTCGGCTTCGCCGAGGTGTCACCGAACAGCCTCGACGCGGTGAGCGACCGCGACACGCTCCTCGAGTTCCTGGCCGCGGCCGCGATCACTGGCATGCATCTCTCGCGGCTCGCCGCCGACCTGACCCTCTGGGCGACCGCCGAGTTCGGGTTCGTGGAGTTTTCCGACGCCTTCGCGACCGGCTCGTCGATCATGCCCCAGAAGAAGAATCCGGACGTGGCCGAGCTGATCCGCGGCAAGAGCGGACGCCTCTACGGCAATCTGGTGGCGGTGCTCGCGATGATGAAGGGACTCCCGCTCGCCTACAACTCCGACATGCAGGAGGACAAGGAGCCGTTCTTCGACTCGGTCGACACCCTCGAGGCGATCCTGGCGGTCGTGCCGCCGATGATCGAGTCGCTCACCTTCCGGACCGATCGGATGCGGCGGGCGGCCGGCGAGAACTTCGCGACGGCGACGGACCTGGCCGACTATCTCGTGAAGAAGGGCGTGGCCTTCCGCCACGCGCACGGGCTCGTCGGGAAGATCGTGCGGTTCTGCGAGACCGAGGGCAAGGCGCTCGACGGCCTTTCGCTCGTCGAGCTCCGACGCTTCTCGCCGCTTTTCCAGGACGACGCCAAGGACGCGCTCACGGTCGAGGCGTCCCTGCGCGCCCGCGCCGCGACCGGCGGGACGGCGCCGGAGGCGGTGCGGCGCTCGCTCGCTCTCGCCCGCACGCTCATCGCGCGCGCATGAGCCGACGCGGGCGCGGG
>QHSM01000665.1 GCA_003221595.1 Candidatus Rokuibacteriota bacterium
TGATCGAAGTCGAAGACGGTCGTGATCGCGGGGTGGTTCAGCGCGGCGGCGAGTCTGGCTTCCTGGTGGAACCGCTGGACGAACTCGTGGTCCCGCGTGAACTCGCGGTGGAGGACCTTGAGGGCGACCTTGCGGCTGATGCTGAGCTGATCCGCCAGGTACACCGAGCCCATGCCGCCCTCGCCGAGCTTGCGGAGGACTCGATAGCGACCCTTGATGACCTGGCCAACGACCGGATCGCCGGCCGGCGAGGTCGACAAACGCGCCCCATCGAGCGGGCAGGTCGAGAGCTCGTCCCCGTAACTCTTGTCGCAGAGCGGACAGTGCTTCATGGGTCGCGGCTCCGATCGCGCTGCCGTCTACGGGTTCAGCGCGAAGCCGCGCGGGGCGCTGTATCACTCTAGCGCACGGTCCGTTCTGTGGGAAGGGCCCGCATCGACTCAAACTTTCGGTTACCGAAGGCGGCAGAGCCCAAATCAGAAGTCACGGTTACCGAGGCTGGCGAGGAGGGCACCGCGACGCGAGGGAGCTTGCGGGAGTATGCCGCCGTACAGCGAATGCGGTACCAGGGCGCGAGCCGAGCCGAGAAACACCGGCTCCTGAACGAGATCGTGGCCGTGACTGGTATCCACCGCAAGGCGGCCATCCGGCTGCTCCGGCGGGCGCCCCGGCCGCCCGGGATGCGTGCACGCGCGGGTCGCCCCCGCGCCTACGGTCCCGCCGTCGGCTCCGCCGAGGTCTTGTGGGACGCGAGCAGCCGGATTGGCGCCCATCGGCCCACGAGCGCCGTGCGGAGATGGACGTTGCCCTGTCGGGCATGTTTGCCGGCGTTTTCGTTGTTGCCCGGACACACGCCAGCCCAGGCCGCGGCGTGCTGCGCGCTGCAGAACACGGGCATGTCGGTGCCGAGTTCCGATGATCGCGGCCACGAGGGGGCTGCCCCCGGGATTTCTCGGAGCCGTCGATGAGGGCCAGCAGTCTCAGGCGGCTGAAGACGCCGAAGACATCCGACGTCTTAACACCGTCACCTGTTGTTCCGGAGTCTGCGGGGAAGGCGTCATGGAAACCGAGGGCCTGACCGGTGGGGAGGCGACACTGCGCCGTAGAACAGGAGGGGAGCGGCGATCCCGAGTTACGCTCAGGGAGCCTGTCGGTTCGGCTCTTCGGGCGTCCTGCCCATCCAAACGGCTTCATCTCTGATGATCTTCGCTGGCGCCAAGGTGCCGAACGGGCGTTCCTCAACAGTCACCCGCGGCTTCGCCGGTGGCTGCTTCACTCGGTCTCGGTGCGGCGGGGGCACGACGAGCCGCGGTGGCGCCGGCACCGTCGTCGGAGCCGGGTCAACGGAAGGCTTTTCGACGTGCGGCCCGGCGACGACTGGCGACGGCCTTCCGCCCACATGGAGCGCGATCGCCATCGTTCCGGCGGTCAGCAATCCGATACCTGCGACGACCGCAGCGAGCTTGGCGCTGCTGCCCTTGAGCCGTGCCCACGCCGGTTTTTTCGTGCCCGATGGCGCCACTGGCGCCTGCTGCTCCGGGGAGCTGCTCGGCGCCATCGGGCGCGACACCATTGTGGGCACCGAGACGATCGTGTGCATCGACTCCCTCGGAGCTTCAGACGTCCGCGTGGAGACCATCGTCGGCATTGCGACCTGTGGCCCCGGGGCAACGGACGGTGTGATCGCTGGGGCCGGCGCAGCAACCGACGATGGCGGCGACCCTGTCGGAAGGCCACCCACCGCGCGCAGGCGCCGGGCGAGATTGCCCATATTTTCCTGCCGCCACTCGGGCTCCTTCTCGAGCGCCTGCATCACGACCTGCTCCACGAGCGGCGACACCTCCGGCCGCACCCGGCGCAGCGGTGCCGGCGGCTCCCGGAGCTGCTTGGTGAGGACGGCCGTCGAGGTCGGCGCGTTGAAGGGCGTCGTGCCCGTCAGCATCTCGTAGAGCACGACGCCGAACGCATAGATGTCTGTTTTGACGGTGATCGGCCGCCCCTCGATCTGCTCGGGGGCCATGTAGTGCGGCGTTCCCATGAGGGCGCCGGCGCGCGTGAGGTGGGCCGCGCCCGTGTCGCCCATCCGCGCGATGCCAAAGTCCATGAGCTTCACGCGGTCGCCGGGAGTCAGCACCATGATGTTCTGGGGTTTGACGTCTCGGTGGATCACCCCGGCGGCGTGAGCCGCGCCGAGGCCGTCCGCGATCTGGACCCCGAGGCGCACGGCGCGTGCGACGTCCAGAGCGCCATCACGCCGGATGACCTCGCTGAGCAGCGTGCCCTCGAGGTACTCCATCACGATGAAGAGGCTTCCGTCCTCGCCCTGATCGAAGTCGAAGACGGTCGTGATCGCGGGGTGGTTCA
>QHSM01000049.1 GCA_003221595.1 Candidatus Rokuibacteriota bacterium
TTGCGCACCACCCGGGTCTCGTCGAAGACGTGGCGGAGGAATTCCAGATCTTGCCAGTCTTCAGCCATGCGGGGTAGTGTACCAGTGGCATGGAGGCGCACCCGCGCCCGTCTGCGGACCTTCGACCCGCTCCGCCCTCGCCGAGCGCCCAATGGGTGTACCACTGCGAGCGCTGCGGCGAGCGGATGGAGGAGCGGCAGTGCAAGATCGTCTGCCGCAACTGCGGCGCCTACCGCGACTGCAGCGATCCCTGATCAGCGGATGCCCGGGGCGTGGATCACCCACCGTCCGGGCCAGCCCTCCACCGCGCAGTCGGCGCGCATCGTCGTGGTCCGGCAGAGCTTCGCCACCGCGCCCGCGACCTCGTCCCGGGCGATCCCGAACAGCCGCGCGAGGTCACGCTCGGTGGTGAAGACGGCGCCGCGCGCATAGCGCTCGATCACGCGCTCGACGGCCGCCGTGCGCGACAGGCGCCGGCCCTCGGCAACCGGCCCCGGCAGCCACGCCTCGAGCAGGTCCCACCGATACGAGAATGTCGGCTCGTAGCGCTCCTCGCTCTTGACCAGCCAGAGCCCCTGCTGAAGCTCGGCCATCGCCCGCTCGAACTCGCGCGTCTTGGTCGGCTCGAGCATGAACACGTTGGCCCTGAGCTCACGGGTGTACTGGGGATGCTCGTCGAGCATCGCATCCATGATGCGCCGCGCGGTGTGGGACAGCCGCCCGGCCTCGTATTCGACACGGTAGTCGCGCGCCCGCTGCCGGCCGCGGATCAGCGCATAGAAGGCGGGAAAGAGATCGAGCGCCACCAGGAGCGGCCGGCCTTTCAGGAGCTTGCCGTAATACACGCGCTTGGCCGCCGGCAGCGTGTCCTTCAGCTCCCAGGTGAGACCGACGCCGGCGTCGTGGTGCGAGTGCCGCGGCCAGCGCGGGTTCGCGCGGCCGGCCACCGCCTCCCAGAGGGACGCCACGCCCTCGGGGAACCGGTAGAACGTCGAGCAGAGGCCGACCTCGCGGACGAACGCGAGGGCGGCGCGCTCGCCGTGCACCCGACGAGGCGTCGACCGCCGAAACCGCCGGTCGCGCAAGCTCCGGAGCGACTGCGCCGTCATTCGATTCGTGATTTCTCCGGTGAGGTCTCATTGACCACGTTTCCGCCGCTGTTGTAAAGTGCGCCGCATGAAGAAGAAGAAGAAGTCGGCAAAAACCGCGGCGCGCAAGCCGGCCGCCAAGAAGCCGGCGGCGCAGAGGCAGGCGACCACCTATACACCCAAGCCGGTCCAGGGCGACGGCTGGGCGCCGTTCCGGTACCCGCCGCAGTAGCGGACGCATCTGGACAGACTTCTGGCCCACCTGGGGCCCGGCGCCGCGCTGCTGCTCGGCGCCACGGTCGTCCTGCAGTCTGCGGCGCTCCGGGAGCCGGTCGCCGCCTTCGCGGGCGTGTATTCGTGGGTCGTCTTCGCGGTGGGGCTCCTCCTCGGCTGGCGGTTCAAGCGGCGCCAGCTCGTCATCGGGCTCCTGGTCCTCTTCGCGGCCGAGCGGGCGCTCGGCCTCGCCCCCGACGCCGGCTTTTCGTCGCCCGGTCGCGTCGTGTTCGCCGCCATCGCGCTCCTGCTCCCGCTCGATCTGGCCCTGCTGGCCTGGCTCACCGAGCGCTCGATCTCCGCGGGGGCCGGCCGCGGAGTCCTCGTTCTGATCCTCGCCGAGTTGCTGGTCGTTCCGCTGCTCGCGCGCCCCGAGCTGGCCAGCCTGGCCCCCCTGCTCCAGTACACCTTCGTTCCGCTCGGGCTGCCCTGGCTGCGAGTGCCGCAGCCGGCCGTGCTGGCCTTCATCGCCGCCTTTGGACTCACCATGATGCGGTTCATGCTGAGCCCGACCATCATTCAGTCGAGCCTGGCCTGGGCACTCATCGCCGCGTTTCTCGGGCTCAACGGCGGGAGCCCGGCGCTCACGGTCTACCTGGCCACCGCGGGCCTCGTCCTCGTCGTCTGGCTGATCGAGACCTCGCATCGCATGGCGTTCAGCGACGAGCTGACCGGCCTGCCGTCGCGACGCGCGCTGACCGACGCGCTCATGCGGCTGCCGGTGCTCTACACGGTCGCGATGGTCGACATCGACCACTTCAAGAAGCTCAACGACGAGCACGGCCACGCGGCGGGCGACCAGGTGCTGCGACTGATCGGCTCGACCCTCATGAGGACGGAAGGCGGCGGCCGGCCATTCCGCTACGGCGGGGAGGAATTTGCCGTCCTGTTCTCGGGCAAGTCGGTGGACGAGGCCCTGCCCTACATCGAGGATCTGCGCGAGACGATCGAAGCTTCGACGTTCATCGTGCGCTCGCAGGGCCGGCCCAAGCGGAGGCCCGCGACGCGGGCCCGATCGTCGGGAGGCCAGCGACGGGTCGCCATCACGGTCAGCATCGGCGTCGCGGAGCCGCTAGATGGCGGCGCCGATCCTGAGGACGTGATCCGCACGGCCGACCAGGCGCTGTACCGGGCCAAGCGCGCCGGCCGCAACCGCGTGGTCGCCGCCGACTGAAGCTCACTCGCCCGGCCTCGGGCCGTGGAAGAAGCCGGCCTACTTCATTCCCCAGCTGAAGACGCGCGTCGGAGTCACTTCCACGACGACGGAGTCGGATTCCGAGATGGCGGCCTCGCGCCGGTACTGCGGGTACTTCTTGTAGAGGAGCGCGCGGATGGCCCTGAAGCGCGGTCCGCGCGGGTAGAGCCGCGCGCGGCCCTGGACCATGGCGCCCTTGATGAGCGTCCAGTCGTCGGAGTAGAGATCGATCGTCAGCGCCACGCGCGGGTTCTCGGCGAGGTTCAGCGCCTTCCGGCCGTCGTTGCCGGAGGCGAAGTAGATCTTGCCGCCACCGCCTTCGTGAGGCGCATGGGCTTCAGGGTTTCGGCGCGGGCGAGCCGGTGAATTTCAGGATCGCGTCGATGACCGCCGCCGGCTTTTCCTCGGGAATGAAGTGGCCCGAGCCGGGGACCGGATGCCCTTCCACCCGCTCGCACCGCTCCTTCCAGACGCCGAGCATGTCGGGCACCTGCGGTCGGCGGCCGCCCGCTTCGCCCCACAGCACCAGCGTCGGGGCCGCCACCTTCCGGTCGCGGTCGGCGCCGTCGTGCTCGAGATCGATCGTCGCGCCCGCGCGATAGTCCTCGAAGCCCGCGCGCATCGCCCCGGGCTGGCGGAAGCAGCGAACGTACTCCTCGACCGCCTCCTCCTCGATCGCGGCGGGGTTGTACGCCGACGCTCGGTACATGTAGCGGAGGTAGATCTCCTCGCGGCCGGCGGTGAGCGCCTCGGGCAGATCCGGGAGCTGGTGAAAATACCAGTGCCAGCGCGCCCGGGCGCTCACCTGATCGGTCCGCGCGAACACGTCGTACGTGGGCGCGATGTCGAGCACCACCAGCCGCGTCAGCAGCGACGGGTGGTCCAGCGCGAAGCGGTGCGCGACGCGTGCGCCCCGGTCGTGCCCGACGAGCACGACCGGCTCGATCCCGAGCGCCCGGATCACGTCGGCGATGTCGGCCGCCATCGTCCGCTTGTCGTAGCCGCCGATGGGCCGGTCGGAATCGCCGTAGCCGCGCAGGTCGGGCGCCACCACGGTGAAACGCTCGGCCAGCGCCGGCATCACCTTGCGCCACATGTGGCCTGTCTCTGGATAGCCGTGGAGCAGGACCATCCCGGAGCCCTGCCCGAGCTTTCGATAGTGGATACGGGTCCGGTCGCGCACGCTCACCACGTCGCGGATCATCGATGGTCCTCCGCACGGTCGCGCGGCTCGAAGCCGAGGACGGCGCGCGCGTGCTCCAGGTCGCGATACCCCCACCGGTTGTCGGAGACGGCGAAGAAGACGTCGAACCGGAGCGTCGGCGGCGCCGTGATGCAGAGCTCGATCATCCGGACGATGTCGCGCTGACTGCACCAGACCGCATAGTCGCGCGTCGCCATCGGCCGATCCTCCGCCTTGACGCGGCCGATCCGGACACAGATCGCCGACAGGCCGTGCGTGTCGGCGTAGTGGCGCGCGAGGGCCTCGCCCCAGATCTTGCTGGCGCCGTAGAGGCCCGCCGGCCGTGTCGGCGTCTCGTGGGTCATCTTCGCGAACGGACCGGCCTCGCCGTAGCGCCCGGCGATCAGGGCGCTCCAGGGCGCATCGCGCTCCCACGCGCTGACCGTCGCGCCGCTGGAGGCGAAGATGACGCGTCCGACCCCCGCGCGGCGCGCCGCCTCGAAGACGTTGTAGGTGCCGATGACGTTGGCGCGGAGGATCTCGTCGAACGACTCGCTCTCGCCGGTCCGCGCGGCGAGGTGGACGACCGTGTCCACGCCGTCGAACGCCGGGGCGATCGCCTCGAGGTCAGCGATGTCGGCCTGATGGCACTTCACGCCGGGCAGCGGCCGCCGGTTCAGCGCGGAGAGCGCGTACGTGCCCTCGAGATGCCGGCGGAGCGCCCCGCCGATGAGCCCGCTCATCCCGGTCACGAGCACGGAGCGCCGCGCCATCGCGGAAGCGAGCTACACGATCGCGGCGTGAACGAGGTTGCTGACGCGATCGAGCCGCGCCGAATGCCACGGGTCCGGCACCCGGCCGTTGGTCAGATAGGCGAACGAGACACCCGAGTCGGGATCGGCCCAGCAATACGAGGAGCCGACGCCGCCGTGCCCGAACGTCCTCGGCGACGCCAGCGAGCCGAGCCCGCGGATCGTGTCGGTCGTCCCGCGCAGGTGTGGGCCGAGCCCGCGATGCATCGGCATGCCCATGTTGCCGTCGACGCGGTCGCCCGTGTAGTTGCGCGTGACGTAGGCGATGGTCCGCGGCGACAGCACGCGCGCCCCACCGAGCTGGCCGCCCGCGAGCAGCATCTGATAGAACGCGGCCATCCCCCGCGCCGTCGCGTAGCCGCCGCCGCCCGGCCGGCCCGCGCGCCGGGCTTCCGGCGTGTTGTCCTCGCTCCGACGCACGTACCGCCCACCGTCCGGGGCCGGCTCGTGCATGTCGACGGCGCGTCCGTGCGCCTTGTCCGGCAGCCCCACGAACAGGTCGTCGGCGAGGCCGAGCGGCTCCGCGATGCTCTCCCGGATGAACACCCGGTAGTCTGTCTTGGTGAGCGCCTCGATCAGGACCGCCGCGACCCAGTGAGCGGCGCCGGAGTGATAGTGCACGCGCGAGCCCGGCGTCCACTCGAGGGTAAACGCCGACACCGAGCGGCGCAGGAGCTCGTGGTCTTCCCACGCCTCCCGGGGCACGTCGGCGCTCGGGAACCCACCCTGGTGCGACAGGAGCTGGATGACCGAGATGTCCCCCTTGCCGTTGGCCTCGAACCCGGGCACGTGATCGGCGACCCGGTCGGTGAACGCGAGCGCTCCGCGCTCGACCAGGATCCAGACCGCGCACGCGGTGATGACCTTGGTGTTCGAGTAGAGGAGCCAGAGCGTGTCGTCCCGCGCGGGCGCGCGCTGGGGCTCGAGCCGCGCGTCGCCGATCGTCCACAGGAGCCCGAGCTTGCCGTGGCGCGCGACGGCGATCTGCGCCGCGGGATAGCGGCCCTCCGCGACGTGAGCCGTGATCAGCTCGCGGAGCCGGGCGAGCGGCTTCGGGTCGAGACCGAGCGCTTCGATGGTCGATGTTGCGAGTGAAAATGTCATGGCGGGAACTCTAGCACGTTCTCTCCGCGGCCGCCGTCGCGGCCCGCGGCGCGGCGGCGTCAGCCGGTTCGGGGCGCGGCGGGGACTCGGTCTTCGTGGTCGCGGAGCCAGGCTTCGGCGCTGCTTCTCAGCGCAGCGCGCGCGCTCGCGTCGAGCCCAGCGGGATCGAAGCGGTACTGGTAGTGGAGGGCGACGATGGGGCGGAGCTCCGGGGCCTGGATGCGATCGACCCAGGCCGAGGCCGGCTCCGTTGGGCGCCGCCCGCGGCCCTCGGCCTCGAGGCGACGCGCGATCAGGTAGAACTCGGAGTCGTGACCGGGGCGGAGCGGAGCCGCGACGCTCCCGCGGATCTCGCCGTTGCCGCGGCGAACGTGACGACGCGAGTAGAGACGCCAGACGAGCAGGAGGACGAGCGGGATCAGGAGCCAGGCGGCGTAGTCGCCGACTCCGCTCTCGCCCTCGCTCCAGCGCCAGCGGGAGAAGAGGAATCCGCCCCACGACCAGAGATCGCGCAGGGGCTCGAAGACCGACGCCTCGTCCCGCTCGGCGTCGGCCCAGAGCGACGGCGTCGTGTCCACTTCGCGCCAGGCGCCGTCCACGTAGGCGAGCGCCCACGAGTGCGCGTGGCGCGCGCGGACGATCCAGCGTCGCTCGAGACGGCTCCACTCCTGCACCGAGAAGCCGACCGCGTAGCGGGCCGGCACGCCGGCGGCGCGCAGGAGCAAGACCGTGGCGCTGGCGAAGTACTCGCAGTGGCCGGCGCGCGTGGTCTGCAGGAACTCCCCGAGGGCCGTCCCGTGCCGGGGACGCTCGCGCTTCCAGAGTGAATATCGAAAGTTCTGTTTGAAGAACCCCTCCACGCGCTGCACCGCCTCCGGCGGCGGCACGCCGGCGAGCCCGAGCTCGGCCGCGATCGGGGCGACGACCGCCGCCTCCTGGGCCGGAATGCGCAGGTCGGTGTCGATCGGCGGCCCGTCGAGCGGGCCGTCGGGGCCGAAGAGCGCGGTGTACGTGATGAGCCCGAGGCCTTCCTCGACCCTCACCGCCCCGAGACGGTTTCGGCTGACGCTGACGACCGCCAGACGGTCGAGCTCGAACGCGCCGCCCGGAAGCGCCAGGACGCCGCGCCCGCGATTGAGATACGCGGAAACGGTCACGCGCTCGCCCGGACCTCGCCCGGTCGCGAACTTCCACGTCTCGCCGTCGGCATCGGGCTGGATGGGGGTGAAGCCGGCGCCGGTGGCGAGCCACGTGGACGAGTTGTAGATGTCGTAGGTCGCCTCGCGCAGGAGGAACGGCACCTGCAGCCCATCGCGCGGCTCGACGCGGAGAACGGTCCGATCGGAGAACTTGAGGTTCCCGAGATGGCCGATGGCCGTCGTCGCCCGGAACGGGTCCATGTCGCGCTGGACGAGACTGAAGATGTACTCGAACGCCGTCTGCTCGAGGGTCTGCTGGAGCCGGTGGAGCACGATGTGGCCGCCGTAGCCCGCGACGGCCGCGACCAGCACCAGCGGCGCCCACCAGAGCGGCGAGAACCGCCGGGAGCGCCAGGACCAGACGCCCGCGATTGAGATACGCGGAAACGGTCACGCGCTCGACCGGACCTCGCCCGGTCGCGAACTTCCACGTCTCGCCGTCGGCATCGGGCTGGATGGGGGTGAAGCCGGCGCCGGTGGCGAGCCACGTGGACGAGTTGTAGATGTCGTAGGTCGCCTCGCGCAGGAGGAACGGCACCTGCAGCCCATCGCGCGGCTCGACGCGGAGAACGGTCCGATCGGAGAACTTGAGGTTCCCGAGATGGCCGATGGCCGTCGTCGCCCGGAACGGGTCCATGTCGCGCTGGACGAGACTGAAGATGTACTCGAACGCCGTCTGCTCGAGGGTCTGCTGGAGCCGGTGGAGCACGATGTGGCCGCCGTAGCCCGCGACGGCCGCGACCAGCACCAGCGGCGCCCACCAGAGCGGCGAGAACCGCCGGGAGCGCCAGGACCAGAGCGCCCAGCCCGCGAGGCCGCAGAGCCCCGCGTAGAACGCGAGCGTGCGCTGGTTCGCCGCGCTGGCCGAGAGGATGCAGAGCGCGAAGTAGAGGTAGCCGAGATCCACCGGGACGGGCTGAGCCGAAGGATCGCGGGCGGCCTGGCGCCTGAGCCCCCAGAAGAACGCGGTCAGCGGGATCTTGCCGGCGACGCTGTAGGCCTGGCTGGCCATCAGGGGAAAGAGCAGCGGCGGGAGCCACTGGAACAAGAGCGTCATGGCCCGCGGGCCGCCCGCGGTCCGCGCGGTGCCGGTGGTCGAGAAGAGGTAGACGCCGGTCACGCCGATCAGCAGCGTGCACAGATCCGTCACGCGATGGAAGTCGGTCGACGACAGCTCGAGGCGCCACGTGAGCGCCCCCGCGGCTTCGATCAGCACGGCCAGCGGGATCGCGACCAGCAGGAATCCGGTCTGCCACCCCCAGAAGATCAGCGCCGCGCCGAGCAGCAGGGGCGGCGGGCTCACAGGCGCGCCAGTCCTTCGCCGATCCGGCCGACCTCCAGCCGGTGGACGTGCGGGGGGAGCCCGTCGAGCGCGCCGCGCTCACCGACGACGAACACGCGGGTCGGCGTGCCGAGCGCCGCGAGCCGCCGGACCAGCTCCTGCCGGGGCTCGTCCCACGCGAGCAGCACGCACACGCAGCTGCTGAGGGTGTCGTGGCGCTCGATCACCGCGCGCTGCAGGGCGCGGAACGGCTTGTCGTGACACGCGCTCACGCACGCCAGCACCTCGAGCAGGCGGTCCGTGTTGCCGACGCCCCGGCCGGTGGTGAAGCAGTACGTCTCGGGACCGACGAACATGAGATCGAGCAGCGACTCCTGCGTCTCCACCGAGACGGCGATCGACGCGGCGACGGAGATCGCCTCCTCGAAGACCAGATGGTCGTCCGGCGCGGCGAACGTGTCGAGCACCAGGGCATGGCGCACGAAGAACTCGTCCTGATACTCCCTGACAACGGGCCGTCCGACCCGGGCCCAGGTCCGCCAGTGGATACGGCGCATCGGATCGCCGGCCCGATAATCACGCAGCGCCATGAACTCCTCGGAGTCGCCGACGGACGAGGCGAGCGCGACGCCGCCCGGCTGATACTTTCGAAAGCCGCCGAGCTGGATCTGCGCCATGGGGTAGCGCCTCGGCAGGACCAGGAGCGATTGCGGCAGCCGGATGCTCTTGAGCGCGTGCATCAGCCCCAGGGGATCGGGCCGCGCGATCGTGAGCCCGGTGAAACGGACGTGCCCGCGGCGCAGCGGCGTGACCTCGACCGTGACGTCGGTCTCCACCGACGGGGCGAGCGGGGGCAAGGGCCGCGGCGGGACGACGGCGCCGCGCTTCTGCGAGACGAGCCAGGCCCAGCGCGGGTACCCGACCTTCCGATCGAACCAGTTCCGCCGCTCCTCGCCCGGCTCGCGGGCGGTGGTGAACTCCTCGAACGACGGTCGCGGATCGGCCAGCTCCTCGAGCAGCACCAGACCTTCCTGACGGCGGCTCGTCTGGTTGCCGATCGCCACGCGATACGTGAGCGGAACACCGACCGAGGCGAAGCGCGGCAGGACGCGACGGGCGGCGAAGCGTCCCCGGAAGACGAGGCTCGACGCCGCCGAGATCACCAGCAGGGCGAGGACGAGCGTGAGCACCTGGTAGCCGACCGTGCGGTTCGTGTCGAGCCCGATCACCGCCGCGGCGCCGAGCACGCTCAGGGCGAGCGCGCCGGCGCGCGTGAACCGCCGGTCGAGCCGGTACTGGAAGGCCGAGAAAGAGCTGAACCAGCGGTAGAGGAGGCGCTTCACGGAGTCGCCGACCCTAGGACGGCGACGGGACTTTCGTGAGGATTTCCTCGACGATTCCCGCGGTGGTCACGCCGGCGAACCGCGCCTGGGGCTCGGCGACCATGCGGTGGGCGATGACCGGCACGGCCATCTCGCGGACGTCCTCGGGCACGACGAACTCGCGCCCCTCGGTGAGCGCGAGCGCCTGCGCCGCCTTCATGAGCGAGAGCGACGCGCGCGGGCTCGCGCCCAGCTGGACCCCGGTCGCGGCGCGCGTCTCCCGCACGACGTCGACGACGTAGCGCTTCAGCTCGTCGCTCATCCGGACGGCGGTGGCCCGACGCCGGACGTCCAGCACGTCCTCGATGGACACGCACGCGGTCAGCGCGTCGATCGGGTGGCGCTGCGCCTGGTCCGAGAGGATGGCGACCTCCTCCTCCGGCGCGACGTAGCCGAGACTCAGCTGCACCGCGAACCGGTCCATCTGCGCCTCGGGCAAGGGATAGGTGCCGCGGAACTCGACGGGGTTCTGCGTGGCGATGACGAAGAAGAGCTCGGACAGCCGATACGAGGTGCCCTCGACCGAGACCTGGCCTTCCGCCATCGCCTCGAGCAGCGCCGACTGGGTCCGCGGCGAGGCGCGGTTGATCTCGTCGGCCAGCAAGACGTTGGTGAAGATCGGCCCCTCGTGGAAGTGGAACGCGTGATCGCGCTGGTCGAAGACCGACACGCCCAGGATGTCCGAGGGCAGCAGGTCGGGCGTGAACTGGACGCGCTTGAAGCGCGCGCCGAGGGACCGGGCGAGCGCCTTGGCGAGGGTGGTCTTGCCGGTGCCGGGATAATCCTCGAGCAGCACGTGGCCGCCGCTCGCGAAGGCCGCCAGGAGCTTGCGGATCGTCGCCGACTGGCCCCGCATGACCGTCTCGAGGTTCTGCGTGAGCTTCTGGAAGACCTCCTGCGGTTGGAGGCTCATACCTCCAATCTAGCGCAATCTAGCGCTTTCGCCGCAGCCCCTCGATGACGTCGAGCACGCGAATGATTTCGCGGCCATCGCGAACCATTTCACGGTCGCCGGCCTGACCCCAACGGAGCACGCCGGCCCGGTCCACGATGAAGGTCGAGCGGTAGGCGACGTTGCGGTCGGCGTCGAGCACGCCGTAGGCGCGGATCGCCGTGCGATGCACGTCGCTCAGGAGCTGAAAGGGGAGATTTCGCGCCTTCATGAAGGCCGTGTGACAGAAGGGGCTGTCGCCGCTGATGGCGAGCACGGTGGCCCCCCGCTGCGCGATCTCATCAGCGACCTGGCCCAGGTCGCCCAGCTCGGGGGTTCAGATACCTCCCCAGTCGTAGCAGTAGAAGACGAGCACGACGTCCGACTTGCCCTTGAAGTCGGCGAGCGCCGTCTGGGCGCCCGTGCTGGACGGCAGCGAGAAGCCGGGAGCCTCCTGGCCGAAGCGGAGACTGATCATGCGAAATCTTCGCCGGTCACGTGACGCCTCCTCTCGCGACCTCCCGTATACCACACTTGGGCGCCCGCACCGCCACCCGCGCGCCGCGCGTTCCGGGCGGGCCGGTCCGGGGAGCCGGACTAGAATCGGGTCGTGAGCGAGGCGCCGGCCGGCTCCCGCTGCGACGCGTGCGGCACCCCGCGCGGCGCCACCGCGTTCGTCTTCCAGACGCGCGAGGGCACGATCGTGAAGTGCGGGCGCTGCGCCCTTCGCCACCGGCCGATGCTCAGGCGCTCGCTCGCCGTCGCGGTCGTCGTCGGCACGCTGCTCCTGATCATCAATCAAGGCGACGTGCTGCTGTCGGCAGAGTGGCCCCGCGCCCTCGTGTGGAAGATTCCCCTCACCTATCTGGTTCCTTTCCTCGTCGCCACGTGGGGCGCCCTCGTCAACAGCCGCCTTCGCCGCTCGGGACGTTCGGTCGCGTCGTGAAGCACCAGATTTGGTAGGCGGCGCGGCGGCCGCGCCAAGCTCTCGCGTGTCCGAATTACTTCGTGAGTCGGCGCGTGCGGTTGCTAGCGTGTCTCCCCGAAGCAGCTTCTCGGGGGGGAGAGCATGGACGATCCCGACGCGCGATGGATCGAGTTCACGACGCACGACGGTCACACGAGCCGTGTGCGCGTCGATCAGATCGGCATGGTGGCCCGCGTCGACAGCGGCGACGCGGGCGTGATCCACACGAGTCTCGGCGAGCTCATCCGGGTGCTCAACGTCACTCACGTCCTGCGGCAGTGGCGGCACCGGCTCCTCTTCGTGGTATCGCCTCGCTCGGCGAGCTACCACGGCTACCTCAAGCGCGCGTTCGCCGACGTCGACTGGGCCGAGGTGATCTTCGATCGACGGACGAACGAGCGGCGGCGGCAGCAGCAGCAGTCGCCGTGGATGATCGACCGGCGCGGCGCCGGCCGACGGGCGCGACCCGACATCGACGAGCGCGTGCGGACGTTTGGCTGGGCGGTCGTGCGCGTCACCCGCCCCTAGGCGCGCGCGGTCTCCCGCCCGCTGGAGCGGCTCAGCGTCCCGCGAGCCCGGACCAGAGCGAGGCGAGACGGTCGAGCGCGGCCTGAGGCAAGGGGCCGCGATCCACCGCCGCGGCGGCGGCCTCGAGGTGCTCCACGCTCGAGTAGCCGACCAGGACCGTCGAGACCGCGTCCGATCCCACCGCCAGGCGTATGGTCGCCTCGATCAAGCTCCCGGCGTGGCCCTCGCGCACGAGCGCGCCGAGCAGCTGCGCCCGCGCCACGTCGGTCCGGTAGTCCGGAGCCGTGGCGATCGGATCCACCGAGGGGACCGCGACCGGATGGCGCGTCTCGATGCCGCTCAGCGCGCCGGCCGCGAGAGCGCGGATGACGATGACGCCGACCTGGCGCTGACGCGCCCGCCCGAGCAGCCCGCCGAAGTCCTGGGCCGGAAAGCCCGCGGGGACCGCGATGCCCGCGCTCGGGTTGAGCAGGTTGTAGCAGACCTGGGCCGTGTCGAGCGCGCCGGATTCGAGCGCGCGGTGCAGCGACGGCGTCTCGCCGAGCGCCGTGATGCCGCAGAAGCCCACCTTGCCCTGCTGCCGAAGCTTCTGCACCGCCGGCACGACCTCGTCGAGGACGTCGGCCAGGCTCAGGGCGCCCTTGCCGCGCGCCGGCTCGATCCGGTTGTGGAGCTGAAGCAGGTCGACGCGCTCCATCCCGAGCCGGCGCAGGCTCGCGTCGAGCGAGCGGGCGACCGCGCCCGGGATGTCGGAGAGGTCCGGCGGATCGAGGCGAAACTTCGATCGCCCGGGCGACACCGCGCTCGCGCTCCGCCGGCGTCCCCCGGATGATCAGCCCTCCGACGTTGCCGCACCCGAACCCGAGCGTGGACACGGTGAGACCCGTCTTGCCCAGTCTTCGAAGGTCCATGGAAGGGTCCTCTTTAGAAGCGGACGGAGATGCCGTACAGAAAGTCGTGGCCGGTGGCGTCGGGATCAGAGAGCGAGCGTTCGCCGCGGGAGAACACGCTGTCGCGGCCATACTGCATGAACCGGTATCCGCCGAACAGCTCCGCGTTCCGCGCGAACCGCCAGGAGAGCCCCGCGCCCATGCTGAGACCGAGCGCCATCGCGCCGTCCGACTTCGATCCGGACTGACCGAGAATGGGTCCGACCGAGAAATAGGGCTCCACCCCCCCGAAGCCCGAGGTGCCCGTTGTCGCGGCGGTCGGCCATCGAAGCTTGAGGTCGAGCGAGACACCGGAGCCCCGCAGATCGGTGTCGATGAGCCGGTAGGGCGGATTCCCGGACGACGCGTCCTCGACCGCGATGGCCGGCCGCGAGCCGAGAACGGAGACGCGGAAGCGAGACGACTCCACGCCGAACGTGATGGGTTGCGAGCCGTCGAACCAGCGCTCCACCTCGGGCCACTGAGCGGCGCCGGGTCTCGCATCGACCACCAACAGCGCCAGAACGAATGGCGCGAGCCGAAGCAGCGCGCTCGCGCGTCGGAGGGCTTCCGGAATTTTCCGCCAGGGTGGGATCAAGACAGTGCCCATCCTACCAGCGCCGGAGGGGCGACGCGAGGGGTTAGTGAGGCCCGCCCGGCCCCGGTCAGGATCACACCGGCGACTCACGGCGCAGAGCCCAGAGGGCTCCGCTCTGGAGGATGAGCGCGGTGGCGATGGCCGCGGCGAAGGCGCGGGCAATGCCGGCCCGCTCGATCGACAGCGCGAGCACGAGGAAGAACCCCGCGAAGGCGAAAAGGCCGAGCAGGAGGCCACGCAGCACCCGAATGGCGGGTCCCGCGCCCTGGAGATGGTGAGCGAACCCGGCCAGGATCGCGCCATAAAGTGGAAACGTCGCGAGCAGGCCGGTGAGCTGCGGACCGAGCACCGTCGCGAAGCCCGTCAGGAGCAGCACGAGGGCGGTCGTCACTGTCATTCTGGCCGGGATGTCCCAGCGCGGCAGCGGCGCCGGCGTGCGGGGTTCAGAATCGTTCGGCATGAAGACGAGCGCCACGGCAAGCGCGCCGATCACGATCGGCACCAGCCCGGCCAGCGACAGGGCCACGCGCTGGAAGACCACGGTCGCCGCCGCGAACGCGAGGGAGCCGGCCAGGAGCGCCAATCCCCAGCGACCGCGGCGCGCCAGCCTTCCGTAGAGAAGACAGAACGCGGCCTGCGCGCCCGCGCCGGTCATGGAGCCGACGGCCGCCGCGGCGGCGAACCCCACGCCCTGATCGAGCGCGAGGAAGAACGCGACCGGGCCGGATGTGAGTGGAAACCCGACGAGCCAGCCGCTCACGCCGGGTCCCCAGCGCCGTCCCGCCAGGCTGACCGCCCCGATCAGCGCGGGGGTGAGCACGAGCTTGAGCGCCAGGCCTTCCACGGTCGGGGCGTCTCGCGCGGAGATCCGACGGTCAGCGCGCGACGCGGAGCGTGAAGCGGCGTCCCTGATCGCTCAGGGCCACGCCGTCTTCCTGGATCTCCTCGACGCGGAGCCGGCCGTCGACCATGTCACCTTCGGCGTAGCGGCGCCCGTTGATGAAGACCATGCGCTGCGCCGGCACATCCGAGTAGATCAGCGCCTCGAGCTTGAGGCCGGCGCGCTCGGCCGGCGTCGCCGCCGCCGGCGGCGGCACCGCCGGTGTCGCCGGCGCGACCGCGGCGCTGGACGGCGCTGGCGCCGGCTGAAGGACCGCCGCAGGTGACCGCGTTGCCGGCGGCGGCGATGGCGGCGCCTGCGGCCTCGCGGTGATCGTCGGCGCGCTGGCGCTCGCCTCGCGCTC
>QHSM01000666.1 GCA_003221595.1 Candidatus Rokuibacteriota bacterium
CTGTTGAGGACGACGATGTCGTCGGCGACGTCGAAGACGAGCTTGGGGTTCTGCTCGACCAGGACGATGGAGAGCCCTTCGGCCTTGAGCCGGCGGATGGTCGCCATCACCTCGGCGACGATCTGCGGCGCCAGACCCTCGGACGGCTCGTCCATCAGGAGCACGCGCGGGTTGGCCATGAGCGCCCGGCCGATCGCCAGCATCTGCTGCTCGCCGCCCGAGAGCGAGCCCGCGAGCTGGCGGCTGCGCTCGGCGAGCCGTGGAAAGAGGCCGGCGATGGTCTCGTGCGTCCACAGCATCGGGAAATCGCCGCGCGGCTTGCGCCCGGCGACCGCGAGGTTCTCGCGCACGGTGAGGCTTCGAAACACCCGGCGCCCCTGCGGGACCAGTGCGACACCGAGCGCCGCGACGGCTTCGGGGGCATCCCCGGTCACCTCGCGGCCATAGACGGTGACTGCGCCGTGGCGGGGCGGGAGCAGGCCGACGGTCACGTTCATCGACGTGGACTTGCCGGCGCCGTTGCGCCCGAGCAGGCCGAGAAGGCGCCCCTCGCCGAGGCGCAGCGACACGCGGTGGAGCACGTGACTGTCGCCGTAGAAGGCATCGATTTCCTCGAGCGCGAGGGCGGCGTGCGCCAAGGCGCCTACTATACAGGGCTTGGAGGTAGAATCGTCCCGTGCTGAGCGAGGACCAGAACAGGCGGCTGACCGAAGTCGGCGCCGGCACCCCCATGGGTGAGCTCCTGCGGCGGTACTGGATGCCGATCGCCGCGGTGGCCGAGCTCGACGACAAACCCACCAAGCCCGTGCGTCTGATGGGCGAGGATCTCGTCCTCTACAAGGATCGGTCCGGAAATTACGGCCTGGTCGATCGCCACTGCCCGCACCGGCGCGCCGATCTCTCCTACGGCTGGGTCGAGGAGTGCGGGCTGCGCTGCCACTACCACGGCTGGCTCTGGGAGCACACGGGCCGGTGCCTGCAGCAGCCGTTCGAGGAGACGGCGCATCCGGAGGCGCGCTTCAAGGACCGCGTCCGCATCAAGGCCTATGCCGTCGAGGCCAAGGCGGGACTTCTGTGGGCCTACCTCGGGCCGCCCCCGGCGCCGCTCGTGCCGACCTGGGAGCCGTTCACGTGGAACAACGGCTTCGTGCAGATCGTGTTCTCGGAAGTCCCCTGCAACTGGTTCCAGTGCCAGGAGAACTCGATCGATCCCGTGCACTTCGAGTGGCTGCACTCGAACTGGTCGCGCGCCCTCAACGGGGCCGGCGCTGACCGGTCGCCCGCGCACCTGAAGGTCGGCTTCGAGGAGTTCGAGTACGGCTTCACCTACCGGCGCGTCCTCGAGGGCCAGTCCGAGCAGGACGAGCTGTGGACCGTCGGGCGGTGCTGCCTCTGGCCCAACTGCCTCTTCACCGGGGGCCACTTCGAGTGGCGCGTGCCGATCGACGACGCCAACATGCTGAGCGTGGGCTGGTTCTTCGACCGCGTGCCGAACGACATGGAGCCGTACCGGCAGGACCGCATTCCGTACTGGTACAGCCCGATCAAGGACGCGCTGACGGACCGCTGGATCACCTCGCACGTCATGAACCAGGACTTCGTCGCCTGGGTCGGCCAGGGCACCGTCGCCGACCGCACGCAGGAGCACCTCGGCGAGAGCGATCGCGGCGTCATCCTGATGCGCAAGCGCATTCTCGAGGATGCCGAGAGCGTGATGCGCGGCGGCGAGCCCAAGGGCGTGATGCGTGATCCGGCGAAGAACCGCTGCGTGCGGCTGCCGATCATCGGCCGCGATTTCTTCGTGAACGGCTCCTCCCGGGTGGAAACCGAGACTTCCCGCCAGCGCACGCCCGGCCTTCTGCTCCGCAAGGACTTCCCGTTCCTCACCGGACAGCCCGAAGACGTCCGGGCGGCGTATCGCCGCGCGATGGGACTGCCAGAAACCGGCGTCGACGCCCGCTCGCCGGCGAGCTAAAGGGGGCGACCATGGCCGAAATCGTTCTGGGTCTCGCGACCTCGCACACGCCCATGCTGACGCTGCCGGCCGAGCTCTGGCCTTCGTACGCCAGGAACGACGAGCGCAACCGCGAGCTCGCGTTCCCGCCCCACGGGCTGGTGATGCCCTACCAGGAGGGCCTCGTCGACAACGCGCCGGACCTGCGCGCGAAGTTCCGCGGCTCGGAGCCCTATCGCGCGCAGGCCGAGGCCTGCCAGAGGGCCCTCGACGAGCTGTCGACCACGCTGCGCGCGGTCAAGCCCGACATCACCGTGATCATCGGCGACGACCAGGACGAGTGGTTCTTCGAGGACAACATGCCCGCCCTGTCCGTCTTCTGGGGCGAGAGCGCGCCCTTGATCCCGCGCACGGTGCCGCCCGGCACGCGCGACGCCGACGTGATCGAGGCCATCCGGCGGGGCT
>QHSM01000667.1:0-1823 GCA_003221595.1 Candidatus Rokuibacteriota bacterium
CTGGATGATCGTGGTGACGTGCGTCAGGTAGAAGGTGCTGCAGAAGCCGACGAGCCCCAGCATGGGGATCGCGAAGCTCATGCCCGGTGACCGCGAGAACAGCATCAGCGCGAGCCCCATGCCCGTCGCGGCCGTCAGCATCACCAGGCCGGGGCGCACGAGCCGCAGCGCGGCCGTGGCGATGATGAGCGTGCCGATCATCGAGCCGGCGCCGTGGGCGGCGCTCAGGAGCCCGTACCCGGTCGAGCCGGTACCGAAGTACTGGTCGGCGTAGACGGGCAGGAGCGTGATGTACGACAGCCCGAACATCGCATTGAAGAGGGCCAGGCTGATCAGGCTGGCGAAGACGAAGTTGTTACCGACGAAGCGCAGGCCCTCGATCAGCTGCGAAAGCATGTCGCGTCCATCGCTCGGCTTGATGTCCTCCCTGACCCGGATGCGGCTGTAGAGGGCCAGCGCCGCGCACGAGGCCACCGCGGCCAGCCCGAACCCGGTCGTTCCGCCGAACGCCGCGATCAGGATCCCGGTGATCGACGGGCCGATCATCCGCCCGGTCTGCCAGGGGATCGAGCCGAGCGCGATCGCGTTCGGGAGCTGCGCGCGGTCGATCAGCTGAGGCACCAGCGACATGCGGCTCGGCTCGTCGAACGCGCGGAAGGTGCTGCCGAGCGCCGCCAGCACCAGCAGGTGGGGCACGCGCACGACCCCCAGCACCGTCAACCCGAAGGCGACGATCAGCGTCGCCGAGGTCATGATCGTGGTGCCGAGGAGCAGGCGCAGGCGACTGGTGCGGTCGGCCAGGACTCCGGCGAGAAGCTGGAAGACGACCAGCGGCGCGCCCTGGGCCAGGCCGAGATAGCCGAGGTAGAGCGGGCTCTGGGTCAGCTCCCACGTCATCCACGCGAAGGTGACGTACTCCGCCCGATGGCCGAGCACGTAGAACACCAGCCCGACCCAGTACAGACAGAAGTTTCGCGTCTTGAGGGCGGCGAACAGCGAGGGTCGCTCGGTCGCCGCCGGGCTCGCGGGCCGAGCCTCTATTCGGTGAGCGATCGGTAGATCTCCACCTCGGGCGGGCCCGCCACGAGCCCTTCCTTCTCGCGCCGCTCGCGGTACGCCGCGAGGTGCGGAGCCTTGCGGTGGAGATCGAACGCGGCGTCGTCCCTGTACTGCTCGTAGAAGATGAAGAGGTCCGGATCTTTTGTCGACCGGTGGGGGCGGTACGCCAGGCAACCCGGCTCCGCCTTGCGAACCGCGGCCACCTGTTCCTTGAGCAGCGCCGCCAGGGCGTCGCCCTTGCCCTTGGGCGCCCGGACCTTCGCGATCACCGTGAGCACGTCAGCCATCGATCTCTCCTCGCATCGGAATGCCGCCGCGGCGAGCGCGGCACGGCCACCTGACTTGCGTACACACTTCCTATCATCGCCGCCATTGTCAAGGGCCGGGCGCCGGGAGGCGACTTTCGGCCGCAGATCCATTAGGATGAGGCCCCAGGGAGGACACTCCGGTGCCAAAGGGACTGACCGTCGTACTCAACCAGCCTGGAAAGCCGCTCGAGCTCGAGACGTTGCCGACTCCAGAAGTCGAGCCGGGAGGCATCCTCATCAAGAACACCGCCGCCGCCATCTGCGGCTCCGATCTCCACTACTGGCGCAACGACGGCAACTACGCCGGGCCGGATCTGCGCCGCGTGCCCGGGCACGAGTTCACCGGGGTCGTGCATAGCCTCGGCAAGGGTGTGACGACCGATTCGCTCCGCCGGCCCCTCAAGGAAGGCGATCGCGTCGCGTTCCCATTCTTCACCCCGTGCAACCGCTGCTACT
>QHSM01000667.1:1840-3757 GCA_003221595.1 Candidatus Rokuibacteriota bacterium
TACTGCGACGGCGGCTACGCCGAATACTATTTCCTGCCGCCCGGCCACTACGTGTTCAAAGTGCCGGACATTCTTCCCGACGACGCGATTCCGCCGGTGAACTGCGCGATGTGCCAGGTGCTCCACGGCCTCGAGTACTCGGGCATGCAATTCGGCGACGTGGTCGCCATCCAGGGCGCGGGCGGCCTCGGCATCTACACGGCCGCCATCGCCGCCGAGAAGGGCGCGTCGAAGGTCATCTCGATCGACAAGCAGCCGCTGCGCCTCGACTTCGCGAAGAAGTGCGGCGCGACCGACGTGATCGACATGAACGAGTTCCCGACGCCGGAGGCGCGCGTGCAGCGCGTGAAGGATCTCACCGACGGGCGCGGCGCCGACGTGGTGGTCGAGGTCGTCGGCATCGCCGCGGCGACGGTCGAGGGACTCGACATGGTCCGGCTCGGCGGCAAGTTCGTCGACATCGGCAACATCGTGCCGCAGCCGGTGAGCTTCCCCGCCATCAAGGTGATCTCGCAGCAGATCAAGTGGACGGGGCTCATGCACTACAACCCGTGGATCATGCCGAGCGCGCTCGAATTCCTGGTGCGGACGCGGGACAAGTACCCGCTCTCGAAGGTCGTCTCGCACAGCTTCCCGCTCGCGGAGGTCAACAAGGCGTTCGCGTTCGCCGAGTGGCAGGGCAAGAACGCCGGGACGGCCGCGACGCGCGTGATCCTCAAGCCGTAGCGGCGGCGCCGTCGACCAGCCAGTCGAGAATTCGCGGGTTCTCGTCCCGCGGATAGGTGTGGGACAGGTCCGCGATCTCGCGGTAGACGACCTGCGCGCCCGCTTCCCGCAGGGCCTCGCGGGCGAAGTGGGCGGTGGCGATCGGGAACATCCAGTCGAGCGCGCCGTGGACCATGTAGATCGGCTTGCCGCGCGCCGCCGCGAGTCCGCCGGGGACCATCAGGAACGGATGGAGCACGCCGCACGCCGGCGCCAGGTGCGTGAAGGGCATGCCCTCGCGGAGGCCGCAGAGGAACGTGTAGGTGGCGCCGTCCGACATGCCGGTCAGGAGCACACGCGCGCGATCGACCGGGTAGCGCGCCGCGACCGTCTCGACCATCTGGCGTAGCGGCTCGGCGTCGACGTCCTCGCCGCCCATGATCGACCAGGTGCGATCGCGCGCCGTCGGGGTCATCACGAGCACCCCGCGCGAGCGTCCGTTGCTGAGCCAGCTCCAGAGAAAGTCCCGCCCGTGCCCGCTGCCCCCGTGCAGGGCGACCACCAGCGGCATCGGCGCTCGTCCGTCCCACTGCTCGGGGACGTAGAGCGAGAAGCCTCCCCGCGCGTCGCGCTCGTTGTCGGCGTGAAGCACGCCCACCCGCAGATCGGCGTCGCGCAGCGCCCCTTCGCGGAGCCGCGCCACCAGATCGTCGTCGTCGCGCCGCTCGGGCTCGAGAAACCACCGGCTCACCGGCTCGAGGGCAGGGGCCAGCGGATAGAGCGTCTCCTGCACGCGGGCGAAGCGTCGCAGCGCTCGGTAGAGATCGATCGGATTGTCCGGTGACTTCGCGGCGGCGACGAACGCGGTGACCAGCTCGACGGTCTGCCGCGACACGTCGACGAGCCGATCGCGCATGAACCGGAGATCGTCCGGCCAGTCGAGATCCTCGGCGGCCTTGAGCGGCCCGGCGATCTCGTCGGCGCCCGGCGCCAGCTCGTCGGCCAGACGGCTCGCAAGCGGCGGAAAGAGGTGGCGCTGAACCCAGCCCACCCGCTCGAGGGTCTCCAGTAGCGGCTGGAGCAGCTCTCCGATCGCTACGATGACTTCCGGCGAGGGCGGCATGACTATATCTCTGTCGCGGCGGGCCCCTTGACCAGCACGAAGGCCCAGTTCTGGCAGAACGGGGCCAGAACACGCTCCAGCCCGGCGTC
>QHSM01000668.1 GCA_003221595.1 Candidatus Rokuibacteriota bacterium
CGTGCCAAATTCACTCAACATCTCACGCATGGCCGGGTCGTCGTCCACGACAAGCACTCGCCCCGGCGACGCTTCGCGCGCCGCGGACACGGGTGCGGCATTCGGATCGCGCTCGGTCGTTGGCGCTGCCCCTGGCCGGGATGTGTTCGACCCCGTGAGTGCCGACAGAAGATCGGGCAGACCCACGGGCTTCGCGAGGACTGCTCGAACGCCGAGCACTGACGCCTGGCGGTGCAGGTCGGTGTGCGTCTCACCCGTGACGACGACGACCGTGATGGTCGGATCGAACTTGACGATTCGTTTCAGGGCGTCGATCCCACCGAGCCTCGGCATCGCGAGATCCAGGACGATCGCGTTGGGTCGCTCGCGTTTGACCTGGAGGAGCGCCTCAAGCCCGTCCTTCGCCTCAAGCACGCGAAAGCCTTGCAGGCGGAGATATTCACTGTAGACGCCTCGCAACTCGGCGTCGTCGTCGACGACGAGCACGGTCTGCTGGACGGCCTGTTGAGAAATGACCTGCTCCTTCGAGTTAGCTGGCGCTCGGCCGTGCGTCGATCGTCGGCATCGTCAACCGGAAGGTCGTGCCAACGCCGAGGCGACTGTCGACGGTGATCGTAGCGCCCGATTGCTGCTTCACGAGGGAGCGAACGATTGAGAGCCCGATCCCGGTCCCTTCCGCTTTGGTGGTGTAGAACGGCGCCCAGATTTGGGCGAGGGCGTCTGGCGAAATGCCAGGCCCGGTGTCCGTGACCTCCGCGACGATCGGCGCGCCGCGACCATCGGTCTCATAGGCTTTAAGCGTTAACTGCCCGCTACTCGTGTCCACCATGGCCTGTACCGCGTTCGTGGCCAGGTTCACGAAGACCTGCATGAGCGCGCTTCGGTCACCGACCACTCTCGGCAGCCCGGGCGGCACTTGAACGACGATGCGGACCTCGTGCTTCCGGGCTTCGTAGGCGAGCACCTCGCTCGTCGCCCGCAGTAACTCCCCCAGATCGAGTGGCGTGGGGTCCGGCTTGGCCGGCTTGGAATACGTCGAGAGGCCCTCCATGATCCGCCGCATCCGCTCCGCGGCCTCCTCGAACTGAGTAAGGCTACGAGTGAGAACGTCGAAGGTCGGCGCCTGCCCCGGGGCCATCTGGAGTCTTAGAATTTCGATGCGGCCCGCAATAACGGCCAGCGGGTTTCTGAGCTCATGGGCAACCCCGGCGGCGAGGCGCCCGAGCGCGGCCATCCTCTCGCTCCGCACCAATTCGGCCGCGGCCCGGGCACGCTCGGCGGTTCGCTGTTCCACGGCCTCTGCCATCTCGTCAAAGGAGCGAGCCAACTGACCGAGTTCGCTGTCGTCGCCCGCAAGCCCGGTTCGCGCCCCGAGGTCCCCGGCCGCCAGACGCTTGGTGGCGGCCGTCAGGGCTTCGGTGCGGCGCAGCACAAGGCGCTCCGCGACCATGCGCGCGGCCACCAGCGCGCCTACGACGACAAGACCCAGCAAGACAAGATTCCGGATCAGCGCGCGGGTTGATCCGGCCAGCGCCACGGATCGAGGGATGCCGACCACAAGGTAGACCTCGCCGGCGTCAGGCGTGGCCGACAAGCGCTTGAGTCCGTACAGTCGCGGCACACCGTCCAATCCCACCCCCGCGGCGGTGCCCTCGCCGCGCCTCGCCAACATAGCCTGTGCGAGGGAGGCATCCGCGACCTGTTTGCCGACCCAGTCGTCTCCTTGAGGGTAACGGGCCAGAATGACGCCGGCCTGATCGATCACGAGCAGTGTGGAGCCTTGCGGCAACTGGGCGTCGGCGGCCAGATGGTTGAGGCTCCGCAGATCCAGTCCGATTACGACGACGGCGCTGACCGTGCCGCGAGCTTCGACCGCAGGATATGCGATCGCAATGGCCGCTTTCCGGCTAATCCGGCCGATCAAATACCCACTCATCGCGATGTCGCGGGTGGTCAGCGCGCGCTGGAAGTATTCGCGATCCCGGAGGCTGATCGGCCCTGGCGGGGGCACCGCACTGCATACCACCTCGCCGGCCGGCGCCGCCACAGATATGTTCACGTATCCGGGCGTTCGGCTCAGGAGCTCTGCCAGCAGCGGACGGCACGCGGTCGCGTCGAGCGCCCTCACGGCGGGGAGCTGCGCCAGGGTGAAGGCCAACTGGCGCGCGCCTTGGAGCACGTCGTTTTGTTCGGAGGCCGCGATCCGGGCGATCCGGAGCGCCTCTTCATGGGCGACGGCCACGGCGGCGCGCCGATGCTCCAGGTGGGTATACAACGTCAGCGCGAACGCGGGAAGCACCGCTACGAGGACCAAGACCAAGAGTCGGGATCGGAGGCTCGCGAGTCGCTTCATGCCGGGTTATGAACATCGTAATCCAGGCGGTGGCCCAAGACCTAAAGGCACGCCGGCCCTTTCCAAGCGTCCGGTCTGGTCCGCTTTGGATTTCCCGGGAAGAGGAGAGCCAGCCGGCTCATTTCTACCGGCCTAGTTCCACGGGGCGCGGAGCCTGAGCTGACGGTCACACGGTAACCGTGGGGTCCGGGCTCGTTGGCGTGGCCTCGTTACCGCCAGTTCGACCGAGTCAGTTGCGGCGCCTGCTCGTCCTCCTCGCTCGGGAGG
>QHSM01000669.1 GCA_003221595.1 Candidatus Rokuibacteriota bacterium
CGCGGAAAGGACGCCCAGCGGGATGCCGACGAGCACGGAGACCACCATGGAAGCCAGCGTCAGCTCGATGGTGGCGGGCAGGCGGTGCGCGAGATCCTCTGCGATCGGACGCCGGGTGAAGATGCTCGTGCCCATGTCTCCGCGCGCCAGCCGCGTGACGTAGTCGACGAACTGAACGGGAAGCGGGCGATCGAAGCCGAGCTGACGTCGCAGCGCTTCGACGTGGGCCGGCGTCGCCGTCTCGCCCGCGACCAGCGCGACCGGGTCGGCGGGGATGACTCGCGAGATCACGAAGGTGACGACGAGCAGGCCGAGCAGCGTGGGAACGAACCACGCGAGCCGATGCAGCGCGAGCGCCAGAAGCCTCATCGCCGACCCCATCGACACGGGCTTCGAGCGCCGGCGTTGCCGGCGCGATCGACGGGAGGGGAGTTACCTGGCGTAATAAACCCAGCGGACCTCCTGCCCGTTGCCGATGGGACTGAAGCGGATGCCCTCGAGGTTCTTGGCCCAGGGGCCGAAGTACTTGGTGTTGTAGATCCAGACGCCCGCCGCCTCGTCCACCACGATGCGCGCCGCGTCCTGGTAGGCCTTCTCGCGCACCTTGCGGTCGGTGGATTTCAGCGCCGTGTCGAGGAGGTCATCGACCTTCGGGTTCTTGTAGAAGCTCGACGCCTTGAACGTGCCCCACTGGCCCGAGTGGAACATCTCGCCGATCCAGTTGTTGGGGTCGGCGTAATAGGTGCTGATCCAGTAGACGACGAGGTCGGGCGACGTCTCCGGTTTCTTCATCCGCTCGACCATCGTCGGCCATACCTCGCTGGTGAGCTTGGTGTCGAGGCCGACCTTGCGGAGCCCGTTCGCCATCACGGTCGCCGCCTGCTCAGTCTGGCTGAAGCCCTGGAGGTAGCCGATGGTGAGGGGGCGGTCCACCTTGACCTTGGCCAGCGCCAGCTCGGCCTTGGCCTTGTCGATGTCGTAGGTGTAGCCCTTGACGTCGCGCGGCACGCCCCACATGTTGTTCGGGATGGGCACCGGGTTGCGTTCCACGGAGCCGCCGAGGATGTCCTTGTTGAAGCCGTCGTAGTCGAAGGCGTAGCTGATGGCCCGTCGCACGTGCACGTCGTTGAGCGGCGGCCGCTGGTTGTTGATCTGGAACATCTTGATCCGCATCGACTCCTGCTCGACGATCTTCACGTTCGGCGCCTCGCGCAGGCGCTTCACCTGGTCGTTGGGCAGGTAGCCGCCCGTCCCCTGGTAGTCGCCCTTGATCATGCCGAGCACGCGCGTGTTGTCTTCCTTGACGGTGCGGAACTCGATCTCGTCGATGTACTTCTGGCCCCACGGCATGAAGTGCCCCGCGAAGCGCTTGGCGATGAAGCCGACGGCGGGGTCGTAGCGCGTGAGCGTGTAAGACCCCGAGCCCGCCTCGTTGCTGGTGAGCCACGCCGCGCCCCAGTCTCCGTCCTTCTCGTGCTTCTTAAGGAGCGCCGCGTTCACCACGTGGACCTCGGGCACGACGGCCAGGAAAATCGCGGCGGGCTTGGTGAGCGTGAACTGGACGGTGTGGCGATCGAGCGCCTTCGTCGCGCCGGGCGCGATCATCGTAGACAGGAGCGCCGCCGCGCCCTTCTTCAGGGCGAGGATGCGGTCGGCGCTGTACCGCACGTCCTCCGCGGTGATCTCGGCGGCATCGTGAAACTTGGCGCCTCGCCGCAGCTTGAAGGTGTACGTGAGGCCGTCCGGGGAGACCGTGTGGCTCTCGGCCAGCCACGGCTCGAGCTTGGGCGGGTTGTCGAGCCAGCGGTAGAGCCCGTCGTAGAGGTTGAGGCGCACGGCCACGCGGCCGACGTCGAAGGCCGCGTGCGGGTCCATCGTGTCGTACGGGCTCTCGTTCGCGAACACGAACCGCGTCTGCGCCAGCGCGGGCGCGGATGGGATCGCCGCCAGCATGACGATGACGAGGACGAGGGTCAGCCAGGAACGGTCGTGAGTCATGTGCAGCCCCCAGAAGTCCGGATGTCGGCGGTATGGGCGATGTGACGGGAATCATACTGCACGCCTTTCGAGGCAGGCAAGCACGGTGGGACGGGCTCACAGGTCGTCCCACGGGCCCGTCTCCCCGGTGAGCGACGGGCGGCGCGACGACTTCCTGTTACACTGACGCGGCCGTATCCTCGTCGAGGGGAGGACCGCACAACGCGATGGCTATCCCTGGAGAGAAGGCGATCCAGATGGTGCGCAGCGCGCACGCCCAGGCCGCGCAGATGGACATCGCGGTGACCGCCGTGGTGGTCGACCAGAGCGGACGGATGATCGCACTCGGTCGCACGGATCGTGCTCGCCCCATCACGGTCGAGATTGCCTTGAACAAGGCCTACACAGCGGCCAGCTTTCAGCAACCCACGCGGGAGCTGACGGGCGTCGCCGGGCAGACCTGGTTTCAAAGCCTGGTGGTGTCGAGCAATGGGCGTATCATGCCCGGAGCCGGAGCGTTGCCCATCGCTGAGGGAGGTAGTGTCGTGGGTGCCATCGCCGTGGCGGGCGGCACCGAGGAGCAGGATCAGCGCTGCGCGGAAGTGGCGCTTGCCTCCTATGTGTGACAACATCTGGCTCGGACAGAGTCGCCCCATCGTGAAAGGGGATGCCCCATGGCCGTGACGCCTGGCACCGAGACTCAACCCCCGCCCTACCTCGGCCGCTCGGTTCGCATCGTCGGGCCGGTCGCCAACGTCGACATGAACCAGACGCCGCACCCCAGGAACTCACGCGGTGAGCTGGGCAAGGCACTCTTCAACTGGTACCGCAACACGATCTCCAGGGACCCGCTGACGCGCGTCTCGGCGCCGAACCACTTCGCCGACCAGCGAAATTTCCTGGCCTCGGTGGTGAATCAAGCCCCGAAGGGCAAGGTTAATTCGAGACAGGTCGCGGTGTCGGATCCCGCCGCGATGACGCGCCACATCAAAGCGGTGGCCCGTCACATGGGCGCCGATGTCGTTACAGTGGCTCGGGCGCATCCGTCCTTCCTGTACGCCGCCACTGCTCCGCCCAAGGACAGCGCGGCGCGAGACGTGTACCAGAACCGCTCCGGGGACGTATACCAGGGCCGCACTCCGGAGCAGATGGCGCAGCGGTACCCGTACATCATCGTGGCGACCACGGCGTGGGACTACGACAAGCTGCAGGCCCACCGTCATTACATCGGCGATGCCGCCTACCACGTCTCGCAGATGAAGGCGCAGGTGATCCTCAAGGCCTTGGAGGGCTACATCAAGGAGCTCGGCTACGCGGCGCTCCGGGGTATGTCGAATCCTCAGGCGGCAGGGCTCGCGTCCGGCGTCGGGGAGC
>QHSM01000670.1 GCA_003221595.1 Candidatus Rokuibacteriota bacterium
GCTCGGGCAGCGGTTCGCCTACATCATCTTCGACATCGGCCCGATGTTCGGTGTCAGCGATGCGATGATCCTGGCCGGCCAGCTCGAGGGTACAGTGCTCGTCCTTCGGCACGGACGAGCCAGCCGTGATGCTGCTCAAAGGGCCGTCCGGAGTCTCACCGCAGTACGGGCTCGTCTGCTCGGCGTCATTCTCAATGACGTCGACATTCATGCGAACGGCTACGGCTATGGCTACTACGGCTACTACGGTTACTCCAGCAACGAGTCGACGGTTGCTCGTCGCAACTGAGGCAACCGATCCGCGGCTCGTTCTGGTTCCGCTGGAATCACGAGCGCGCCGTATGGTCGTCCTTGCCCTGACCCTGGTGATCGCCGGCTGGCTGGCCATCCAGCTCGCCAGTCCGGCGATCGCCTGGTACGACGGGCGCGGCGACAAGATCCCCGGCCTCGAACGTGCGGTCGCCTGGGATCTGCAGAACGCCGATCTTCACATCAGGCTTGGCCATGCCTACGCCGACCGTGTTCCGGCCGACATTGCTCGGGCCCGTGCTCAGTACGCCGAGGCGGTCCGCCTGCGGCCGACCGACGCCTATCCGCGGCTGTTGCAAGCGCTGCTGGCGGAAAAGGAGGGCGACCGGGCGGCCGCTCATGCCGCGATCGACGGGGCGGTGCGGCTCGACCCTCACAACGTGTCCATCCGCTGGGAGGCGGCCCTGCTTGCCCTCGGCTGGGGTGAGCGTGCGACGGCCCTCGAGCACTTCAAGTACGTCCTGGGCGTCGATCCCGACCAACGCGACGCTGCCTTCCAGCTCGCTCTGACGCTCCTGCGTCCCGGCGAGGATCCGGCGAGCCTGCTCCCCACGGACGCCGAGGGGCTCACCAACGTCATGCTGGCCGCGTTGCGGCAGAAGGACATGACGCTGGCCGGGATCGCGTGGCGCCAGCGCATCCAGCTCGAGCCCCCGCTTCCCGACGAAATGCTCAAGCACTACGTGGGCGTCACCCTCGATCAGGGGGCCGGAGCGCTGGCCCGAGCCGCATGGCTTTCGTTCGTGACCGATGGCAGCACGACCTCCGAGACCAACGCAGTGTGGAACGGTGGATTCGAGACCGAGCGGCTTCTCGGATGGGGGCTGGACTGGCGCGTGGAGAAGACCTGGGGTGTCGAGGTGGCGATCGACCGGTTCGTTGCCGCCGCCGGCGGCCGGTCGTTGCGGCTGACGTTCAACTCGTTCCCGACGCTCGACTTCGATGGCGTGACCCAGCTCGTGGCCGTCGAACCTGGTCGGTCCTACCGGCTGCGTGCGTTTGCCAAGGCGACAGACTTTGCGACTCGGTCCGGAATCAAGCTCCAGGTCGTTGTGCCGGGAGCTCTCGAGCAGTCCCTGGCCGAAACCCAGACGATCATCGGGACCACGGGCGATTGGGTGCGCCTCGAGACGCCGGTCACCATCCCGGCCAACACGAGTGTCGTCATGCTGAAGGTCCGCCGGGAGCCGGCGGCGGAGCCTGAGGGGAACCTGAGCGGCAAGGTGTGGCTCGACGAGGTCACCCTCCAGTGACGACCGCGACCATCCACGACCGACTCATCGAAGCCGGCGCGCTCTTCCTCGTCGTGTTCACGCCGTTTGCCTTTGGCACCGTGGAGCCGTGGTCGGAGGCCGTCGCCGAGATCGTCATCCTCGGCATGGTCGTCACCTGGTTGATCGGCAACTTGCGCAATTGGGAACTCCGGGTCGAGCTTCCCGCGGGCTGGCTTCCGGCCGCGCTGTTCCTCGCGCTGCTGGCGGTCCAGGCCACGCTTCCCGGCTGGTCGCTCGATCCAGGAGCGACCCGGCGCCTGGCGCTCAAGCTGGGAGCGGTCGCCGCGTTCTTTCTGGTCTGCGCCAACACGTATCGCAGCCGCTCCCAGATTCGCCGCGCGGCGTGGGCGATGATCGCCACCGGATCGATCATCTCCATCTTCGGCGTCATCCAGCGGGTGACGTGGAACGGCCGGTTTTACTGGATCGGCCCCGAGGCTCCCGGGACGGCGGTCTACACGTTCGGGCCCTTCACGAACCGCGCACACTTTGCCGGTCTGGTCGTTGCGGTGCTCCCGGTGGCGCTCGTGATGCTCCTCACCCGACGCCGCGACCCGTTGCAGCGCAGCGCCTTGCAGGGATGGGCCGCGCGCTTCCGTCGCTGGAACTCTCAGGATTCGAGCGCGAGGAGCCTGATCCCGCTTCTCATCCTCATCATGGGCGGCGCTGCGCTGGCCAGCGGCTCGCGCGGCGCAATCGTCACCCTCGTCGCTGTCCTGCTGGCGATTCTCGGACTCGGAGGGGGCGGGCGGGCTGGCCGGGCACGCTGGATCAAGATCGCGATAGCGGCGGTGCTCATCCTCATGGCGGGCGCGTGGATCGGTGGCGACGTCCTTTACGGTACGATCGAGCGCCTTCTTACCGAGATCGAGCGCCCTGATGAGGGCTTTCGCCTCCGCGTCTGGCCCGACGCGCTGGGCATGTGGTGGAACGAGGCGCCGATCGTCGGCAGTGGTCTCGGCTCGTTCGCCGTGGCCTTCCCGCGATTTCGTACCCTGCGCATTCCGAACGTGAT
>QHSM01000671.1 GCA_003221595.1 Candidatus Rokuibacteriota bacterium
GCCCGGAGCGCCCTGCTCAGGGGCGTCAACATCATGGCCGAGGCCGTGAAAGCGACGCTAGGCCCGAAGGGCCGTAACGTCGTCATCGACAAGAAGTTCGGTAGTCCCACGATCACCAAGGACGGCGTCACCGTCGCCAAGGAGATCGAGCTGAAGGATCCCTACGAGGACATGGGCGCGCAGATGCTGAAGGAAGTCGCGTCCAAGACCTCGGACATCGCCGGCGACGGAACCACGACCGCGACCGTGCTGGCGCAGGCGATTTTCCGCGAGGGGCTGCGCAACGTGACCGCGGGCGCCAACCCGATGGGCCTCAAGCGGGGTATCGAGGCGGCCGTCGAAGCCGTGAGCGACGAACTGAAGAAGCTCTCCAAGTCCACCAAGGACAAGAAGGAAATCGCCCAGGTCGCGACGATCGCCTCGAACAACGACAAGACGATCGGCAACCTGATCGCCGAGGCGATGGAGAAGGTCGGCAAGGACGGGGTCATCACGGTCGAGGAGTCGAAGTCGGCCGAGACCGTGCTGGACGTGGTCGAGGGCATGCAGTTCGACCGCGGGTACCTCTCGCCGTACTTCGTGACCGACCCGGAGCGCATGGAAGTCGTGCTGGAGGATGCGATCGTCCTCATCCACGAGAAGAAGATCAGCGTGATGAAGGACATGCTGCCGCTGCTCGAGCAGGTGGCGCGCTCCGGCAAGCCGTTCCTGATCATCGCCGAGGAAGTCGAGGGCGAGGCGCTGGCCACGCTGGTCGTCAACAAGCTGCGCGGCACGCTGCACACGGCCGCGGTGAAGGCGCCCGGCTTCGGCGATCGCCGCAAGGCGATGCTCGAGGACATCGCGACGCTTACCGGCGGCAAGGCCATCACCGAGGACCTCGGCATCAAGCTCGAGAATATCAAGCTGGAGGATCTCGGCCGCGCGAAGAAGGTGGTCGTGGACAAGGACAACACGACCATCGTCGAAGGCGCCGGCAAGCCGAAGGAGATCGAGGGGCGCATCAAGCAGATCCGGGCGCAGATCGAGGAGACCACGTCCGACTACGACCGCGAGAAGCTGCAGGAGCGGCTGGCCAAGCTGGCCGGCGGCGTGGCGGTCATCAAGGTCGGCGCGGCGACCGAGACGGCCATGAAGGAGAAGAAGGCACGCGTCGAGGACGCGCTGAACGCGACGCGCGCGGCTGTCGAGGAAGGTATCGTGCCGGGCGGCGGCGTGGCGCTGCTGCGCGCCTCCAAGGCCATCGATCGCGTGAAGGCCGAGGGCGACGAGAAGGTCGGCGCCATGATCGTCAAGCGGGCGCTCGAGGAGCCGATCCGCCAGATCGTCGAGAACGCCGGCCTGGAAGGCAGCGTGATCGTCGAGAAGGTGAAGAGCGAGACGCTGCCGAACCGCGGCTACGACGCGGACAGCATGGACTACGTCGACATGGTCCAGGCCGGCATCATCGACCCGACCAAGGTCGAGCGGGTGGCGCTGCAGAACGCGGCGTCGATCGCGTCGCTCTTGCTGACCACCGAGGCGTTGATCACGGACATTCCGGAGGATAAGCCGGCGGCGGCGCCGCCCATGCCGCACGGCGACATGTACTAAGCGACTCGGAGGGGGGCTCCGCCCCCCTTCCGACGGGCGGGAGCGGGCCTCATGGCCCGCTCCTCGCCCTGCCTTCCCCCGGGATCGATCGCGGCGGCAAAGCCGCCGCTCGAACCCGTATCTCATTGTCGGCGTTGACCTTGCACCGTACCCGGATGTTTGATACGGTTAGG
>QHSM01000672.1 GCA_003221595.1 Candidatus Rokuibacteriota bacterium
GCTCGACCAGCTCGGCGAGCAACTCAAGACGCTCGGCGCCGAGGTCACCAAAGTCGACAACTGGGGAAAGCGTCGGCTCGCGTACGACATCAAGAAGCAGCGGGAAGGCACGTACGCGGTCTTCGAGGTTTCTGCCGAGCCATCCATGGTGAAGGAATTCGAGCGACAGGTGCGCCTCAACGAGAACGTGCTGCGTTTCGTCAGCACGCG
>QHSM01000673.1 GCA_003221595.1 Candidatus Rokuibacteriota bacterium
AGTCGCACTCGATGTGCGGAAAGTCCGTCGCGAACATGATGCGCTCCACGCCCATGTGGTGCCGGAGCTCGATCGCCACGCGCTCCACGTGCTGCACGCTGAAGAAGATGTGCTCGCGCACGTACTCGCTGGGCCGCTGCTTGAGCGGCTTGAAGTTCAGGAGCCGCGCGGCCCAGTGGCGGTGACGCTCGTACCAGTAGTCGGCTTCCTCCATCCAGAACGGCACCCAGCCCACACGCGTCTCGGCGAAGAAGATCTTGAGATCCGGGAAGCGATCGAAGACGCCCGCGAGGATTAGCTGCGCGAAGCTCATCGACGGCGCCGTTCCGAGGAACGGCAGGGCCACCCACTCGACGAGCTTGCGCGGCCCGATCTTCTGGAGGATGTCCGGCGAGACGCCGGGGTACTCGAAGGTGGGCTGCGACGCCCGGGGCCCGAGGCGGTCGAAGCCGACGTGCACGGTCAACGGCACCTTCATGTCGACGGCGGCGGCCCAGAAGCGATCGTCCTCGGGCGTCGGATACCCCTTGCCGCTCGGGAACACGCCCAGGTTGACGCCCTTGAGCCCGAGGCGCTTGCAGTACTCGAGCTCGGCGATGGCGTCCTCGACGTTGGTCCACGGAATGACGCCGAGGCCGATGAGCCGGTCGCGCGACACCGAGCAGTACTCCTCGCCGAGCCAGTCGTTGTAGGCGCGCACCGTGGCACGGTACACGTCGTTGTCCGCGATCGTGCGCCAGAGGCGCGGGCCCACCTGCATGTTGGGAAAGAGGACCTCGGCATGCAGCAGGTCCATGTCCTGCTCTCGCAAACGCTGCTCGGGCGGCCCGACTCCGGCCGTGTCGTCGACGGTCACGCCCAGCGGCGACCAGGTCTCGTTGGTGCGCCCGGCCCGGAGATCGAGGAAGGGCGCCGGATAGGGCGGCTGGCCCTCGACCAGGATCGCGTCGCCGCCGTCCGGAAGCTTGATCGTCCGCGGCGCGTGGTCCCGGTATTTCGCCGGCATGTGCTGCGACCAGCGCTCCGGGCGGACTTCCAGGTGACCGTCGCTGGAGATCAGGGGGGGAACCGCAGGAGCTGTCATGGGGACTCTCCTTTGTCTCCGGGGATGGTACCATCGCCGCGGGGGCAAGGCCCCCGGCAAGCGAGAACAAGGAGGGCGAATCATGGGTGCGATCCTGGGTCTCGGCGTGACGCACTATCCCCCGCTCTGTGGCCGTGACGAAGACATGGCGCGCATCCTCAAGCGCGTCCTCCAGGATCCGGGGCTTCCCGAGCAGTACCGGCAGCCGGCCGGATGGCCGGCGGCGATGGCCCAGGAGTACGGCGCCGACCAGGGGCTCAGCGCGGCGCGGCGCCACCGCGAGGCCCTGATCACGGGCTTCCGGGAAACCCGCAAGCGGCTCGACGACTTCGCGCCGGACGTCGTGCTGATCTGGGGTGACGACCAGTACGAGAACTTCAAGGAAGACGTCATCCCGCCCTTCTGCGTCCTGGCCTACGAGTCGATCGAGCACCGGCCGTGGTCGGAGCCGCGGTGGAAGAAGTCCGGCAACGCGTGGGACGAGTCGAGCGACGCCACCTTCGTCTACAAGGGGCACCGCGCCGCCGCGAAGTCGCTGGTGACGGGGCTGCTCGAGAAGGGCTTCGACGTCTCGTACGCGTACCGGCCGCTGCATCACCCGCTGGGCCACGCCTTCATGAACACGCTTCTCTACCTGGACTACGACCGGCAGGGCTTCCCCTACCCGGTCGTGCCGTTCTCGATCAACTGCTACGGTCGCCGCGTCATCTCGCAGTACGGCGGCGTGTCGAGCTTCGCCGACCTGCCGTCCGACGCTCAGCTCGATCCGCCGTCGCCGTCACCGGCGCGCTGCTTCGACCTGGGCCGCGCGGCGGCGCAGGTTCTGGCCACGAGCCCGTGGCGCGTGGCCCTGGTCGCCTCGTCGAGCTGGTCGCACGCCTTCCTGACGCCGAAGCATCACCTGCTCTATCCCGACGTGGAGGCCGACCGCGCGCTCTACGACAAGCTGCGGGTCGGCGACTACGAGACGTGGCGGCGGACACCGCTGACGGCGCTCGAGGAGAGCGGGCAGCAGGAGATGCTGAACTGGATGTGCCTGGCGGGCGCGATGTCGGAGCTCGGGCGCCGGCCGGACGCGGCGAGCTTCGTGCAGACCTACATCTTCAACTCGAGCAAGTGCTTCGCGGCGTTCAGCGGGTAGCCGCCGGCGCGAAGTGAGGCTTGACCTCCTTCGCGAACCCGGCGAGCTGCTCGAGCATCACGCCCTGGGGCGTGCCCATGCTGTTGCTGACGTGCACGTGCTCGAGGCCAGGGAAGCGCTGCTCGAGCGATTTCAAGTGCGCCACGAACTCCTCGGGCGGGCCCGCGAACCACGCGCCGACCTTCTGGTAGTGCTCGACCGTCGGCACGCCGGCGGCGCCCCAGCTGCCCCGCCCCATGGCGGCGGCGTTCTGCTCGGGCGTCAGGCCGGGCACGAAGCCGAGCGGACCGAACATCTTCACGTGCTCCTCGTACCAGGGCGTGATCTCGCGCACGGCCCGCTCGCGCGA
>QHSM01000050.1 GCA_003221595.1 Candidatus Rokuibacteriota bacterium
GAGGTGATTGAGCAGCGGCGTCCCGATGCTGTCCGGCTTTGGCATCAGATCGACGGCGAGATTGCCACCCGTCCCGGCGCCCGTGGCGAGCACGGTGGCGGCGGTCGGCGTGGTGTCGTGGCCGACTCCGTTGCCGAGGGCCAGCACCCGGTCTCCGATCGCAAGAGCCGTGGAGTCCCCGAGCGCGATGATCGGCAGGCCAAGACGCTCGAGCCTCAGGACGGCGACGTCGTTCAGCGGGTTCCGGGCCACGACGGTCGCCCCGAAAGTGCGGCCGTCGAACAGGACGACCTCGATCGAGGTCCCCCCACCAAGGCGCTTGTGACTCGTGAAGATGTGGCCGAGCTCATCGACGACGAAGCCACGGCTCGGGCGTGGTTCGGGCTCTCGCGGCTCGCGTCCAGCCCTCGCCGGCGTCTGTGCCGGTACGGAGCCGATCCGTTGCGGCCGAACGTCGACGACCGCTTGCATGAGCGCCGAAATCGACGCTCGGTCCCAGCGCGGCGATTCGGCGGACCACGTCGGCAGATCCTCCCGCCGCTTCGACGACCCCGCCAGTCGTGGAGGGCTCTGGAGCACGGTGTCCAGAGCCGCGCCTCCGCGGGGAGGTGTTCCCGGAATGAATCGCGCTAGCGCCTTCGTCTGAGCTGGTCGGGCCGGGGGCGCCGTCGGCGTCCCGGGCTCTTCGCGGCGTTCGCCTTCCTGACGGAGTTGCGCTGGTGCAGGGCTGGAAGTCGCGGGCTGGCCAGGCGGGTCGCCAATCGGCTCACTGGGTCGGGCGAGCTGCGCAGGACCAGCCGGCGCCTGCGGGGGCGCGACCGCGCGCTGAGGCGCGAGGTCCGTCATGGTGACCTTGAGAATGATCGCGATCACCAGCATCGTGCCGGCCGCGATTCCAGCCGGTACGACGGCAGGCCTGATGAAGCCGACGCCGGCGCGAACTATGTCGCTGCAGGAAGCGCGAGCTCGGGACGGCCAAAATCCTGGAGTCGGCTCCGGGGCGCGGTCACCCGTCGAGGGTACGGCGCGCCGCTTACCGCATCCCGAGCAGTCCGGCAACGCGGCCCGCAGGGGCGCCGAGCACGAGGCGTCGTGCTGCCAGTTCAGCTTGCATTCCGGGCAGAAATGGAAGTGCGATCCTCGTCGGGCTCCCGGCGCCGGGCTCGATCCTTCGGCCGGGAAGCACCATGGACAGCAGACGACGGGCCCGTCCAGACACCGGCCTTCATGATCCCAGTCGCCCCCGCAGATGTTGCAGTAGTGCGTGTGGATCTCCCGTGTGAGCAGATCCTCACGGCCGGAGCACAGGGGACAATCCTCCGCGCCGACGAGCGGAAGGTCCCCCGAATCCGGGACGGGAATGCTACAGGTGAGCGCGGTGGGTCCCGTATGCTGCCAGCGGTGACCGGCGCGGCATCGATGCGGATGTTCGGTGTCCGCACCGCTCATCAGCGACTCGCCTTCTGGATCCCATCGAGCACGGTCGGGCTGGCGGGGCCAAGCAGCAATGCCCGTTGAAACACCGACTTGGCCGCCTCCTTCTGACCGAGCTTCACCAAGCACCAGGCGATGCCTTCCTGGATCTGGGGTGAGTCCGGCGCAGCGTCGCCGGCGCGGCGGAACGTCGCCAGCGCTTCGCGGTGACGCCCGAGATGGTAGAGGTTCCATCCCAACTTCGCCCTCAGGGCGACTGTCTCCGTGAGCGCACAACCGATGAGTGGTCTCGGCGATCCGCTCAGCGCCTTTTCGAGATGGGGCAGCGCGAGCTCATATTGGCCCAGCTCGAACTGCGCCGATCCCAGGCCGTTCAGGGCATCGACGTAGTCCGGTTTGCGGTCCACCGCGAGCTGGAACGCGGCCCTCGCCAGGTGGTATCGGCCGAGGCGGAACCGACTCCATCCGAGGCCATCATACAGGCCTGGCCAGTTGGGCTGACGACGGAGCACAGTCTTGAACGTGATGGTCGCCGCCCCGAAATCACCGACGAAGTACTCGGACCACGCAAGGAGGGCCCTGGCCTCGTCAAAATCCGGATACAGAGCCGTCGCCTCGCGCAGCTGCTCCCTCGCCTCCTGAAACTTGAGCGCCTCGAGAAGGGACCGGCCGCGACTGAAGCTCGCCTCGGCGCGCATGCTCCGCCGCAGACCCTGGAAGAGGCCTGGCCCTGTCGAGAGCGAGGGCGACGCCGCCGTGAGCCGGGCGGGGCGGTCACCTGCCTCTTCTGCGGCCTCCCAAGCGCGCTCGGCCGCGTCACGCGCGCGGATCTCCTCGCGACGGGCCAGGACATCGCTGTCGGGCGTGGAGGCACTCGCAAGACGTGCCGCCTCCGCGGCGGCCCGTTCCGCTTCGCGAGCAGCGTCGGCGGCGATCCGCGCTGATTCCATCGCCGCCTCGGCAACCTCGTTGGCGGCCTCGAGGTGCCCACCGGGGCCGCCCTCGGTCGCCTGCCGTTCCCCGATTCGGTATGCGACCTCCCCTGCGCGCGCGGCGAGACGCGCGGCTTCCGCGGCGGCCCTGGCCGCCAGGAGGGCGGCGCGCTCCGTGTACGGGATGACCAGGCTGGAACTCGACCCGCGCCCGGTGAAGCCATTCGGGGCCGATGCCGAATTCGCTCCAAAGCGTGAATGGACCCGCTGCGCGAGATCGGAGCGGAGGATGCCGTTCATCCTGCTGGTGGGAGCATTCATGCTGCCCCCGCGGATCCCGCCGACTGCGGGTCCGCTGAGGATCCCGCTGTTGTCCAGCGTGCCGTTGACGCCAGCGGTGGCGCTCTCGCCGCCGACCGTCGCGCCGACCCCGGCACTGACTCCGGAGCTACCGACGCCAGCCGTACCGCTGACTCCGACGCCCCCCGCCGAGGCCCCGACTCCCGCGCTCGCCCCGCCGCTCCCGACGCCTGCGCTACCGCCGACTCCGGCGCCACCGGCACTGGCACCCACTCCCGCGCTCGCCCCGCCACTACCAGCGCCAGCCGCGCCGCCGACCCCGGCTCCGCCAGCACTGGCACCGCCGCTGGCGCCCGCGCCGCCGCCACCAACGCCAGCGGCACCGCCGACCCCAGCACCCCCGGCACTGGCGCCCACGCCGGCGCTCGCGCCACCACTCCCCACCCCGGCGGAGGCGCCAGCTGCGGCGCCCGCGGCGCCGGCCCCTGCGCCGGCGCCAGCACCGGGTCCCGCGAACACGGTCCAGGTGAGGAGGGGCAAGAAGAGAACGGCGAGGACGAAGCCGATCGCGAACGAGCGCGAAGAACGAGTCCCGCTGGTCATTGCGGCCTCCTGTTCGACTGAGGCGAGGAAACGGCAAACGACGCCGACTCTCGTGCCTAGATCATCGCCGTGGCCAGCCGCGAGGAAAATCAGGCGAGTTCTGTAGTCGGGGCAAAGGAATCCCCCGACTCTATGGTCGAGCGACCACGTCGCCGCTATTTCGCGCGCTGTGGTTTGACTTGCCCGACGGTGGGTGCTACGGTCGAATGCAACGCAAACGCAGGATTTTTCAGACACGAATGGCCAAGCTCCATCTGATCACGTACGGCTGTCAGATGAACGAGTATGACTCCGAGCGGGTCGCCGGTCTCTTGCGCGAGCACCGCTGGGAGCTGACCGCCGACGAGACCGAGGCCGACCTCATCCTCGTCAACACCTGCGCCATCCGCGAAAAGGCCGAGGACAAGGTGTTCTCGAAGCTCGGTGAGCTCCGTTTGCTCAAGGCCCAGCGGCCGGATCTCGTCATCGGCGTCATGGGCTGCATGGCTCAGCTCCACCAGGACGCCATCCAGCGCCGGGCGCCCGCCGTCGATCTCGTGTTCGGCTCGCCCGCCATCGCCCGTGTCGCCGAGCTGGTCGACCGTGTCCGGCGCGAGGGGCGTCCGGTGCTCGAGACCGGGGAGGGGCCGCTGGTCAAGATCACGGCGCGCCCGCCGTCAGCGCGGCGCCTCAGGGCGTTCGTCACGGTGATGGAAGGATGCGAGAAGCACTGCACGTTCTGCGTCGTTCCGCAGACGCGCGGGCGCGAGCGGAGCCACGCGCCCGACGTCATCGTCGACGAGGTGCGCCATCTCGCCGCCGAGGGCTGCCGGGAGGTGACGCTGCTCGGTCAGACGGTGAACGCATACGGGCGCGACCTGACTCCGCCCACTGATCTGGGCGAGCTGTTCGCACGGGTCGACGAGGTCGAGGGCATCGCGCGCATCCGTTTCACCACGTCGAATCCCTACAACCTCACGCCCAAGCTCATCCGCGCCATGCGCGACGTCCCGAAGGTGTGCGAGTATTTTCACCTGCCGCTCCAGTCCGGCTCCAACCAGGTACTCGAGCGCATGAATCGCGGCTACACCCGCGACCGCTATCTCGAGCTGGTCGCGGAGATCCGCGACGCGGTCCCGACGATGGCGTTCTCCACGGACCTCATCGTGGGCTTCCCGGGCGAGACGGAGGCGGACTTCGCGAAGACGCTCGAGATGGTCGAGCGCGTCGGCTATGACAACGTGTTCGTGTTCCGCTTCTCGCGCCGGCCCGGGACGCCGGCGGCCACGATGCCGGACCAGGTGCCCGACGAGGTGAAGGCCGACCGCAACACCCGCTTGCTCCAGGCGGCGGAGCGCGTGAGCGCGGACCACAGCCGGCGGCTCGTGGGCCGGACGATCGAGGTGCTGGTGGACGGGACATCGAAGAAGAACGCAGGGGAGCTGTCGGGCCGGACCCGCTGCAATCGCGTCGTGAACTTCGACGGGCAGGGGCGCGCGTCCGTCGGTGAGCTCGCGTCGGTGCATATCGACCAGGCGCTGCCGCACAGCCTGCGCGGGACGCTCGCGTCCCGACCGGAGGAGACCGCATGTTTGTCGAAATGAAGGTGCGCGGACTGGCCCTGGACCAGGTCTCGAACATGCCGATCATCATCCTGCGCGACGAGGAGGACAAGCGGTCGCTGCAGATCTGGGTGGGCATCTTCGAGGCGAACGCCATCGCCCTCGAGCTGGAGAAGGTTGCGCCGGCCCGCCCCATGACCCACGACCTGATCAAGAACATCCTGGAGACGCTGGAGGCGCGGGTGCTCAAGGTGGTCGTGACCGACCTCAAGGAGAACACCTTCTTCGCGGTGCTGCACCTGCAGCTCGGCGGGACCGAGTACACGGTCGACTCGCGCCCCTCGGACGCCATCGCGCTCGCCCTCCGGGTGGCGGCGCCGATCTACGTCGATGAGGAGGTCATCCGGAAGGCCAAGAGTCTCGATGTGACGAAAGAGGCCGAGCCGGCCAAGTCGGACGACCCGGAACAGCTGCGCGAGTGGCTGCAGAACATCAAGCCGGAGGATTTCGAGAAGTTCAACAAAGCCTGACGGACGTCAGCCGGTGCGGATCGCGCTCTTCACGAACAACTACTTGCCGTTTTGCGGGGGCGTCACGATCTCGGTCGAGACGCTCCGGCAGGGTCTCGAGGCCGCCGGGCACGAGGCGTGGGTCTTCGGACCGCGCCTGGCCGGCGCGCAGGATCCCTCGGCGCGCATCGTGCGCTATCCTTCGATCCCGGCCACGACCTACCCGGAGTTCGCCCTGGCCGTTCCGTACTCGCGGCGAATCGGCCGGCTGGTCACCGAGCTGAACTTCGACGTCGTCCACGCGCACCACCCGTTCCTCCTCGGTCCGGCCGCGCGACGCCTGGCCCGCCGGGCGGGGCGGCCGCTCGTCTTCACCTACCACACGCGCTACGAGAAGTACGCGCACTACGTCCCGCTGCCGCTCGGCCTGGTGGAGTCGGCCGCGCTGCGGCTCAGCGCCGGCTTCGCCGCCCGCGCCGATGCGGTGCTGGCGCCCTCGACGGTCGTCCGCGACGAGCTCCACGCGCGGGGGGTCCGGACGCCGATCGCGGTCGTGCCCACGGGAATCGACCTCGCCCGGTTCCGGCCGGGCGACCGGGCGGCCGGGCGGCGGCGGCTCGGCGTCGCCGAGGGCGACGCGCTGGTGCTCTACGTCGGGCGCCTCGATCGGGAGAAGAGCGTCGATCGCGTCCTGGTCGCGTTCGAGCGCATCGCGTCCACCGTGGCCGCGGCGCGCCTGGTGCTGGTCGGGCACGGCACGGAAGCCGTGCGCCTGCAGCGACTGGCGGGCAGCCTGTCGGTCGCCCCGCGGATCCGCTTCCTCGGCGTGCGCCCGCACGACGAGCTCGCCGAGTGCTATCAGGCGGCCGACGTCTTCCTGTTCGCGTCCGAGACGGAGACGCAGGGCCTCGTGCTCGCCGAGGCGGCGGCCTGCGGGCTCCCGGCGGTCGCCGTCGACGCGCCCGGGTGTGACGAGGTGGTCCGTGACGGCGATACGGGCATCCTGACCAAGAGCAACCCGGCGGCGCTGGCGGAGGCGGCAATCGGGCTCCTGCTCGATCCCGAGCGCCGGCGCGCCATGGCGCGACGGGCCCGCGAGGTCGCCGAGCGCGAGTTCGACGTGCGCCTGCAAATCGACCGGACGATGGCCGTGTATCTCGACGCGATCGCGCGCACGCGATGACCCGCCTGCACGAGACGCATCGGCGGATCAACGCCGAGATCGCCCAGGAAAAGGCGGCGGCGCTCGGGCGGGCGGGCGAGCGGCTCGAGACGGCCCTCGCTCACGTCGCGGCCGTCGGCCGTCGGCTCGACGCCGCGCCCGATGGTGACGCGGAAGCGCGGCTCCTGGGCGAATACGAGACCGCGCGGGTCCGCGCGCACCACGCGCGCCTGGCCCTCCTGATCCAGCGCGAAGCGGTCGGCCTTCGCCATCACCGGATCGTGGACCAGTTTCCCGAGCCACCACGCCGCGCCGCGAGCCGATGGTCGCCGGGAAGGTGAGCGCGGCCGTCCCGAACGGCATCCGGCCCGACGGCTCCGGAGCGATCTGGAACCTCGAGGCCGAGACGATGTCGCCCGAGGCGCGCGAGCGGCTACAGTTGGAGCGGCTCCAGGCGGTCGTCCGCTGGGCCGCGGCGCGCGTTCCGTTTCACCGTGAGCGCCTCGGGGCGGCCGCGCCGCACGAGCTCGGCGATCTCGCCGGCCTTCCCTTCGTGCGCAAGGCGGATCTGCGCGAGCAGTACCCGTTCGGACTCCTGGCGGTTCCGCGCGACCAGCTCGCTCGCGTCCACGCCTCGTCCGGCACCAAGGGCAAGCCGACGGTCGTCGCCTACACGGCCGAGGATCTGGACGTCTGGCGCGAGGTGATGGCGCGCATGATGACGGCGGCGGGCGCGCGCCGCGGCGATCTCCTGCACATCGCCTTCGGCTACGGGCTCTTCACGGGCGGGCTCGGCTTCCACGACGGCGCCGAGCGAATCGGCATGACCGTGGTCCCGGTCTCCTCCGGCAACACCGCCCGCCACCAGCTCCTCTTGCAGGACTTCCGGCCGGACGCGATCGCCGCGACCCCGTCGTTCGCGCTGCATCTGGCCGAGACGCTGGCCGAGCAGGGGAGCGCCCCGCGCGAGCTCGGGCTTCGCGTCGGCATGTTCGGCGCCGAGCCGTGGACGGAGGGCATCCGCGCCGCGCTCGAGCGCGCGTTCGGTCTTCGGGCGTTCGATATCTACGGCCTCTCCGAGATCATCGGTCCCGGCGTCGCCGGCGAATGCGGGGCCCGCGCCGGCCTCCACATCGCCGACGATCATTTCCTGCCGGAGATCGTCGATCCCGTCTCCGGAGCTCCGCTGCCGCCCGGGCGTGAAGGCGAGCTCGTCTTGACCACGCTCACCAAGCGCGCCATGCCCCTGGTCCGCTACCGGACCGGCGACATCACGACCCTGACGCTGGGGCCATGCGCCTGCGGCCGCACCTCGGCGCGAATGGCGCGCATCAAGGGCCGGTCGGACGACATGCTGGTCGTCCGTGGCGTGAACCTCTATCCCTCCGAGGTGGAAAGCACGCTGCTAGGCATGGAAGAGCTGGTGCCGCACTACCAGCTCGTTCTCGATCGCGGGACGACGCTCGCCCGGCTCGAGGTCCAGGTGGAGCCGTCACCCGAGCTGGTCGCGCGCTGCGGCGGCTTCAGCGCCGAGCACCCGGAGATCGTGATGCTGCGACGCCGCGCCGCCGAGCGGCTCCAGCGCGCGATCGGCCTCTCGATCGAGCTGACGATCGTCGCCCCGCGCACCATCCCGCGCGCGGAGGGCAAGGCCGTACGCGTCGTCGAACGCGGGTAGAGTATGCTGAAAGCGGAGGGGCCCATGGGCGACTTGGCGCAGACGATGATGGCGAAGATCGAGCGGGGCGTCCGGCTGGAATCGGCGGACGAGATGACCGCGGAGTATCGCGAGAACCTCGTCCATCTGCTGACCATGCAGGCGGACTCGGAGCTGGCGGGCGGCTACGGCTACGTGCCCTGGATCACCAAGGCGCCGACGGTCGACGAGAAGCACGTCGTCGCCCAGATCGTGAAGGACGAGCTGCGCCACGCCGCGGTCATGTACGGCCTCCTCGGCGACCTCGGTTTCGACGTGGAGCGCCACGTCCGCCAGCACGACGAGACCTTCACGATGCGCATCGACAACAGCGCCGACATCGGCACGGCGCGCATCACCAGCGACAAGCGGGTCAACATCTTCTATTACCCGATCGACACGTGGGCCGATTTCGTCTTCTTCAACTTCTGCATGGACCGCGGCGCCGGACACCAGCTGGAAGACGTGCGCGGCTGCTCCTACGGCCCGTGGGTACGGGCCATCGACGGCATCTTCAAGGAGGAGAAGTTCCACATCCGCCACGGCGAGTACTGGGTGAAGAAGCTCGCCGAAGATTCACGAACCCACGACGAGGCCCAGACGACGTTCGCCAAGTGGTTCATCCGCACGATGAACATCTTCGGACGGCCGGGATCGCCGAAAAATCAGGTATATCGCCGGCTCAAGCTCAAGCTCCGTGACAACGACGAGGTCCGTCAGGCCTTTGCCGTCGAGGTCAAGGATCTCTGCGAGAAGTTCGGCCTCGCGGTGCCGGAGTGGAAGCCCCGGTGGTCCGAGCTGCCTGAAGAAGCCCACATCCCGGGATAGAGCGCCCCCTACCACGGCTCGGGAAACCGGGCCTTCAGATCCGCCAGCTCCGCGGCCGGCGTGAGGTGCCCGGGCGTCAACGGGGCACCCCGATCGACGGCTCGCTGCGCCCTCTGCAGGGCCTCGATCACGA
>QHSM01000051.1 GCA_003221595.1 Candidatus Rokuibacteriota bacterium
GTCGTTGACGGGGTTCGTGTTCGCCATGCAGCACACGGCGGTGAACCCGCCCGCGGCGGCGGCCCGCGTTCCCGTCGCCACCGTCTCCTTGTACTCGTAGCCCGGCTCGCGCAGGTGAACGTGCATGTCGATGAAGCCCGGGCAGACGATCTTGCCGCTCGCGTCCACGACCTCGGTGCCCTCCGGAGCCTCGAGGCTCCGGCCGAGCCGCTCGATCTTCCCGTGCGCGAGCAGGACGTCCTGCACCGCGTCGAGATTGTTCGCCGGGTCGATGACGCGGCCGCCCCGGAGCAGGAGGCTCATGCTCCGTCGCCTCCCTTCCGGCCGGCGAGGAGGAGCAGGACGCCCATGCGCACGGCCACGCCCCGCGACACCTGGTCGAGGATGACGGAGTACGGACCGTCGGCGACCTCGGGCGACAGCTCGACCCCGCGATTCACGGGCCCGGGATGCATGATCAGGACGTCGGGCCGCGCGTGCTTCGCCAGCCGGTCGAGGGTGAGCCCCCAGAAGCGCGAGTACTCGCGGAGCGACGGGATCAGACCCTCCGTCATGCGCTCCTGCTGCAGGCGGAGCATCATGATCACGTCCACGTCGCCGATCGCGTCCTCCAGGCGGTAGCTCACCTTCGCGCCCAGCTCCTGCACGAAGGGCGGGATGAGCGTCGGCGGCCCGGCGACGGTGACGGTCATTCCGAGCTTGCGCATGCCGTGGATGTTCGAGCGCGCGACCCGGCTGTGGGCGATGTCGCCCACGATCGCCACGTGGAGACCCTCGAAGTGGCCCTTCTTCTCGCGGATCGTCAGGAGATCGAGGAGCGCCTGCGTGGGGTGCTCATGGGCGCCGTCGCCGGCGTTCACGATGGAGCACGGCAGCTGGCGGGCCAGGAGCTCGGCGGCCCCGGCCGACGAGTGGCGGACGACGACCACGTCGGGGCTCATCGCGGCGATATTCTTCGCGGTGTCGACGAAGCTCTCGCCCTTGCTCGTGCTCGACACGCTCGCCGAGAAGTTGATGACGTCCGCCGAGAGCCATTTGCCGGCGATCTCGAACGAGGTGCGCGTCCGCGTGGACGACTCGTAGAAAAGGTTGACGACCGTCTTGCCGCGAAGCGCCGGGACCTTCTTGATCTCGCGCCCGGCGATCTCCTGGAGCGACGCGGCGGTGTCCACCAGCAAGACGATCTCGCCCGCCTCGAGGTCGCGCATCGTGAGCAGATCCTTGCGGGTCCAGCCCATCCTAGGCCTCCTCGGGTTCCTCGATGACGACGCGGTCCTCGCCGTCGTGCTCTCGCAGCCGGACCGCCACGCTCTCCCGACGCGACGTCGGCAGGTTCTTGCCGATGTAATCCGGCCGGATCGGCAGCTCGCGGTGCCCGCGGTCGATCAGGCACGCGAGCTGGATCGCCGTGGGCCGCCCGAGGTCGATGATCGCGTCGAGCGCCGCGCGGATCGTGCGGCCGGTGAAGAGGACGTCGTCGACGAGGATCACCGTCTTGGCCTTGATGGAGAACGGAATGTCCGTGCCGCGGATGACCGGCGTGCCGCGCATGCCGAGATCGTCGCGGTAGAGGGTGATGTCGAGCGCCCCCACCGGGAGCGTCGTGCCGTCGATCTGGGCGATCTTCTCGGACAGCCGGTGCGCCAGGCTCACGCCGCGCGTACGCAGCCCGACGAAGGCCAGGTCTTTGGCGCCGCCGTTCCGCTCGAGAATCTCGTGGGCGATGCGGGTGAGGGCCCGGTCGAGGGCGATCTCGTCGAGAACCTGCGCCTTCTCGCGGTGGCGTGGTGCGGGGCTGCCCATCTTCTTCTCTCCTTGCGGGCCTCGCGGGGCTCGCTTAAAGGAAAGGCGCGTCAATCGACAGATGTCACTCTACACGGCGCCCTCCGGCGGTGTCAACCTCGCCGAGCCTCACGCGCATTTCCGGAGCGCCAGCGCTCGACGATCCGCCGCTCGTGCTCGACGCTGACGCGCCCGGTCTTCACCACGAGACGGCGCGCCGGCAGCGACGTCACGATCTCCTCCGGCCGCTCGCACTCCCACACGACCAGATCGGCCCGGCATCCGGCGGCGCAGCCGTAGTCACGCAGGTTCAGGATGCGCGCCGGATACGTCGTGATGGCGGCCACGAGCTCGCGCATGAGCTCGGGGGTCCCCATGTGGGCGGCGACGGCGCCGACGAACGTCAGATGGGCGGGATCGGCCGTGCCGGTCGGGGTGAACGGGTTCTGGATATTGTTGGACGCCAGCGCGACCGGGACGCCGGCCTCGAGCAGCCGGCGGATCGGCGTGAGACCGCGCCGGACGTTCCGCTCGTCGCCCCGTCCCATCAGATAGAGATCGGTCAGCGGAAGACTGATCACGCCGATCCCGGCCCGGGCGAGGTCGGCCGTCAGCGCCGCCTGCTCGGCGAGTGGCAGCGCGGCCAGCTCGGTGAGGTGGCCGACCGCCACGCGCGTCTGCCAGCCCAGGCGCTCGGTCTGACGCACGATCTCACGCACGTGCAGGTGCTCGGGCTCGTCGAAGAAATCCACGTGGAAGTCCGCGTCGACTCCGAACTCGCGCGCGAGCGCGAACACGATCTCGATGTGCCGCACGGCGTCGGTGTCGTTGTAGGGGCAGCCGCCCACGAGGTCGGCGCCCATCTCGAGAGCGCGCCGGAGCAGCGTCTCCGTCCCCGGCGTCTGGAGTATTCCCTCCTGGGCGAAGGCGCAGAGCTGGATGTCGAGGGCCGGCGCGTACTCCCGCTTGAGGGCGAGCATCGCCTCCATGCCGGTCAGGCCGACGATCGGATCGACCTCGACGTGCGCCCGCATGCTCGTCGTCCCCGCCGGCACGGCCATGTCGAGCACGCGCCGCGCCCGTGCCGCGATGTCGGCGGCGGTGAAGCCTCGCTTCGCCTGGCCGGTGAGCCGGATCGCCTCGGCGGCCGTGCCCGCCGAGCCGGACACCCGGTCGGTCAGGAGCGCCTTGTCGAGGTGAATGTGCGCCTCGACGAGGCCGGGAGTGACGAGGCGTCCGTCGACGTCGAGCGCCTCGCGGGCGGTACCGGCGGCAGGGCCGACGGCCACGATGCGCCCGTCGGCGATCGCCAGATCGACCGGCTCGGCGCGCTCCGGCAGGCGGCAATTGCGCAGCACGAGGTCGAGCACGCGGGGACAGTACGCCGATTTCTTCTCCGGCGAAAGTCGCGGGGCGCTAGAGTGGCGAGCGGAGGGCACGTCGGGTCATGGCCCCGAGCTTCACGCGACGCCTGCGGCAGGAGACGCCAAGCTGGGTCCGCGACGGCGTCGTGACCGCTCAGCAAGCCGAGACGATTCTCGCGCGCTATCCGGAGTCCGGCCGCTGGTTCCAGCGGCCCATCGTGGTCTTCTCGGTGCTCGGCGGCGCGCTCGTCGTCCTCGCCGTCGCTCTCCTCGTCGCGCACAACTGGCACGAGATCCCGCGCTGGGCCAAGCTCGCCGGCGTGCTGACTTTCCTCCTCGGCGCGCACGCCGGCGGCCTCGTTCTCCGCGCCCGCGGCCAAGGGCTGATGGGCGAGGGGCTCTTCGTGCTGGGCGGCGGGCTCTTCCTGGTCGGCATCGCGCTCCTCGGCCAGATCTACAACCTGGCCGGGGGCGAGTCGGACGCCGTCCTCCTGTGGTGGGCGCTTCTGCTGCCCGCGGCCTATGTGCTCCCGTCGATCGCGCTCATTGCGCTCGGCTGGCTCGGCGCCTCGGTGTGGTTCTGGATGTTCGTCCTCGATCGTATGACCTGGCTCGGCCGCGACATCTATTCGAACGGAAGCCTCGGCGCCGTAGCGTTCGGCGCGGCCGGCGTCCTGGTATGGGCTCTCGGCGCGCTCCACGGCGACGGGGAGTTCCGCCGGGCGCGCCAGCTCCTCGAACAGCTCGGGCTGCTGACGATTCTCGTCGCGATGGTTCCGCTCGGCTTGCTCAGGCAGCTCGGCGCCTGGTGGAGCTCCGGAGAGGCCACGCGCTGGCCGGTGGCGGTGCTGGTTCTGCTCGGGCTCGCGGCGGTGGCGGTCGGCGTCGCGTCGTTCCGTCTTCCGCCCGATCGCCCCGTCGTCCGCGCCGGGCCCGCGGCGGCGCTCCTCCTCGTGCTCCTCTATCTCTTCGCCGTGACGCTGCAGCTCATTCACCGCGCCGCCGCCGACGTCTTTCGCATGCTCGGCTGGACGAACTGGGCGATCCTCCTCGTCGTGGCCCTGGCGCTCATCCTGTACGGCGCGCGCTGGGATCGATCGGCCTGGATCAACTGGGGGGTCATCTGGATCGGGGTGGACGCGGTCGCGCGCTACGTCGAGCTCGTCGGGACGATGCTCCAGGCGAGCGCCCTGTTCGCCGCCACCGGCCTGTTCGTCATCGCGCTCGGCGGGGCGCTCGAGCTGCTGCGGCGCCGGGTCACCGCGCGGACCATGGCGCCGCGGGGGAGCGCGTAGGTGCGGCGCGGGCTGTTCATCGCGGCCGTCGTTCTGCAGGCCCTGGTGCTGGTCGGCTGGTCGGCGAGTCTCGAATGGGAGCTCGCCAGCGCCGTCAGAATCAGGCTCGAGGTCGTCCAGCGCGACCCGCGCGACCTGCTGCGCGGCGACTACGTGTGGCTCCAGTACGTGATCGCCGATATTCCGCTCGGGACGATCGCCGGAGGCCGGCCCGACTACGGGGACCGCGTCTGGGTGACGCTGGCTCCCCAGGACAACGTCTACGCGCTGGCCGCCGCGAGCCGCGCACCGGTGGCGCCGGGGCCGGGGCAACGCGTGATCGTCGGCCGCGTGCAGACGCTCAGCACGACGGCCCGGGGCCCGGAAGTCCACATCGTCTACGGGATCGAGCGGCTCTACATGCCGGAGGGCCGCGGCGTGCTGTCGCGCGGCGGGAAGTTCGAGGCGGAGATCGCGCTGGCGGCGGGCGGCCGCCCGTTCCTCACCCGCGTGTTCGTGGACGGCCGCCCGTACCCGTAGTGGGCGGAGCTAGGAGTCCCGCCTCGGGGGATTGATGTTGTAGGCCTTGAGCTTGCGGTAGAGGTGGCTGCGCTCGATACCCAGCCGATCCGCGGTCCGCGTCACGTTCCAGTCGTTGATCCGGAGCTCGGCAATGATGAAGGAGCGCTCGAAGTTGTCCCGGGCGTCCTTGAGCGACCGGTCGCGCGCCTCGCCCGCCGGGGCCGCCGCCTCCTTGGGACGCAAGGGCGCCGGCAGGTCGTCGGCCGTGATGACGTCGCCCGGGGCCATGATGACCAGCCGCTCGACCATGTTGCGCAGCTCACGGACGTTGCCCGGCCAGTCGTAGGCGAGGAAATAGCCCATCGACTCGCTCGACAGCGTCTTGGCGTGCTTGCCGTTCTCGGCGCAGAACTGGCTGATGAAATGGCTCACCAGCGCCGGGATGTCGTCCTTGCGGGTTCGCAGGGCCGGGACCTCGATCGGGATCACGTTCAAGCGGTAGTAGAGGTCCTCCCGGAAGCGGCCCTCGCGGATGAGCGCCGGGAGGTCGCGATTGGACGCGGCGATGACCCGCACGTCGACCTTGATCGTGTCCTTGCCGCCGACCCGCTCGAAGGCCTGCTCCTCGAGCGAGCGCAGGACCTTCGCCTGGGTCTTCAGGCTCATGTCGCCGATCTCGTCCAGGAACAGCGTGCCGCCATCGGCCAGCTCGAACTTGCCGTGGCGCCGGGCGAGCGCGCCGGTGAACGCGCCCTTCTCGTGGCCGAACAGCTCGGACTCGATCAGGTCCTCGGGGATCGCGGCGCAGTTGACGTCGACGAACGGGCGCCCGTTACGGACGGAGCGGAGGTGGATCGTGCGCGCGACCAGCTCCTTGCCGCTGCCGTTCTCACCGTGGATCAGGACGCGGCCGTTGGTCGGCGCGGCGGTCGCGATCTGCTCGACGAGGGCCCGGATCGCCGCGCTCTCGCCGATGATCTCGGCCCGCTGATCGAGGCTCGCGCGCAGGGACGCGTTCTCGCGCTCGAGGCGCGCGTGCTCCAGGGCGCGGTTGACCGTCACCAGGATCTTCTCGAGGGAGAGCGGCTTCTCGACGAAGTCGTACGCGCCCAGGCGCGTGGCCTTCACCGCCGTCTCGATCGTGCCGTGGCCGGAGATCATCACGACGACGGCCTCCGGTCGCGACCGCTTGATCTCGGCGAGGGTCTCGAGACCGTCCTTGCGGTCCATCCAGATGTCGAGAAAGGTCAGATCCGGCAGCTCGTCGGCGAAGAAGCGCAGCGCGTCGGCACCGCCGCCGACCGCCGAGACCCGATACCCCTCGTCTTCCAGCACGTCGCGAAGGGTCGACCGGATGGCCGGCTCGTCGTCGACTATCAAGATGTGCTCGCCGGCCACGTCACCCTCCCAGCGCGTCGGTCATTCTAGGATGCCTCGACCGGGGCGGCGGTACGCGACACCGGCACCTCGATGACGAAGCGCGTCCCGGTCGGCTCGTTGTCCTCGACCCGGATCGTCCCGCCGTGCTCGGTCACGATCTCGTGCACGATCGGCAGCCCCAGGCCCATGCCCGAGACCTTGGTGGAGAAATAGGGGAGGAAGAGCCGCTCGCGATCCTCGGCGCTGATGCCGGGGCCGTTGTCGGCCACGATGATCCGGGCGTGGCCGGTCTCCGGCACGTGTACCGTCTCGACGCGCACGACCCCGCTGTCGCCGATCGCCTCGACCGCGTTGTCGACGAGATTGAGGACGGCGCGCTTGATGTGATCGGGGTCGACCTCGAGCAGCGGCAGGTCGTCGGCGTGCCGCGTCGTGATCGACAGCGCCGGATGCGACTCGCGGTAGAGGCTCGCGACGCCGTCGATGATCTGGCGCACGTCGGTGGGGCGCGGCGTCAGCACGGGCATGCGCGCGAACCGCGAGAACTCGTCGACCAGGTGCTTGAGGCCCTCGACCTCGTGGATGATCGTCTCGGTGCACTCCAGCACCAGACGCTCCTCGCCCGGCGTGCGGGCCAGGCGCCGTCGCAGGCGCTGGGCCGACAGCTGGATCGGCGTGAGCGGATTCTTGATCTCGTGGGCGATCCGCTGCGCCACCTCGCGCCACGCCGCCACGCGCTGGGCCTTCAGGAGCTCCGTCAGGTCATCGAGCACCACGACGGCCCCAGTGTACTCGCCGTCGGGGCCGCGCAGCGCCGTCGCGGAGGCGAGCAGCGAGAGCGTGGCGCCGCTCCGGCGCAGCTGGAACTCGAGCTCGGTGCTGGCGGCCCGGGGCCGCCGCGTCCGGTGCACCTGCGCGACCACGGCCCGCAGCTCGGGGCCCGCGAAGACGTCCTCGAGGAAGCGTCCGACGGCCGTCGATTCGTTGACGCCGAGCATGCGGGCGGCGACGCGGTTGATGGTCGTGAGGCGCCCGAGCGGGTCGAAGGAGATCACGCCGGTGGTGATGGCCTCGAGGACGGTCTCGATGTAGACGCGGCGATCCTCGAGCTCCGTGTGCTTGTCCGACAGGTCGAGGTAGGCCTCCTCGAGCTGCCGCTTCGATTTGGCGAGATCGTCGGTCATCCGGTTGAACGACTGGACGAGCACGCCGATTTCGTCGTCGCCGCGCGTCGGCACCTTGTAGGCGAGGTTGCCGGCGGCGACCTCACGCGTGCCCTCGGCGAGCTGCTCGATGGGGCCGGTGATCCCGCGCGCCAGGTAGAGGCCGAACCACGTGAACGAGAACACGACGATCAGGGTCATCAGCAGGAAGAGCAGGATGTAGATGCCCTTGATCGGCGCCTTCAGGAGCTTGAGCTGCTTGAATTCTCGGAACGATTGCGAGATGCCGCGCACGCGCGCCTCGAGGCGATCGGTGACATGGGTGCCCACGACGACCACCCCGACCACGCGGCGGCGCTCGCCGGCCTTCGTCACCCAGATCGGAACGACCGCCTCCACGAGGTCGCCGGAGGCGAGCTCGCGTACCGTGGTGAGCTCCTGCCCGGCGATGCCCTGCCGCAGCTGGTTCTCGTCGACGTCCCGCGTCGCGAGGTCGCCGAGGATCGGGTCCTTGACGTGGACCAGCTCCTGCCCCTGCGTGCCGAAGAGGGTGATCGCGCTGATCCCGAGCCGGTCCTGCTGCTCGACGAGGTAGGCCGCCAGCGCCTCCCGCCGTGACTCGGCGAGGAGCCCGTCGCGATCGATCACGCGGCCGATGTGCTGGGCGTGGCGGAGCGCCGTGCGCTCGAGGTTCGCGTAGTACGTCTGCGCCACCGCCAGCGCCTGGTCCAGCGGCCGCTCCACCTGGGGCTTGAACCATCCCTCGATCGACTTGGTGATGAAGTTCGACGCGATGAGGAAGATCAGCATCGACGGGACGAGGGAGAGGGTGAGGAACGCCATCACCAGCTTCGCCTTGAACTTGGCGCCGATCACCTGCTCGCGCCGCTCGAACCACAGCTTGACGAGGTTGCGGAAGAGCAGCAGCACCAGGAGCAGCAGCACGATCAGGTTCAGATTGAGCAGGGCGAAGACGGCCATGTTCGACGCGAGCGGCAGGTCGCGGGCGTAGACGCCGACATCCAGGAGGTTCGCCGCCCCCACCAGGACGAGGAACGCGGCGACGATGATCAGGTTGCGCTTGCGCCGGTGGTCGTCGCTCAGCAGTGGCATTACTGGATCCGCTGGATCGTCCGGTAGTCGGACTGCCGTGTCGTCTGCTCGGCCATGCCGTTCATGCGCGCGACGAAGGTATTCTCGCCGTTCAGCGCCGTGGTGGCGTTGACGCGCACGTAGATGACGGCGTTCTGATCGAGATCCGCGGCGGGCGTTATCTTGACGCCCCGGATGTCGGAGAGGACCCGCTGCGCGTCCCGGAGGTCGCGCGTGGTGTGGACCAGGCGCGTTTCCCCCTTGAGCGCCGCCACCTTGAATTCTCGGGTGACGACGTTGTACGCGAGCGTCCGCTCGACGGTCTTCGTGACGAGCAGCCGGTCGGGAAGCATGCGCTGATATTGCCAGAGCTCGATGTCGAGACGGATGTGGGCGGGGATTCCGCTTTGAATGCCCTCGGAGAGGCCGGCGGGCAGCACCCCTAGCAACACCACGTGGACGGTCACTTCATGGTCGTTGAGAAAAACGTCCAGGTCGCTGATACGCAGTTCGGCGCGGGCGGGCGCCGTAACGGCCAGCACCATCGCCGCCGCACCGAGGTGATAGACGAGCCGCAGGCCACGCATACGGCGAACGGCCCATTATATAGCGGCGATACAGATATAGCGGCGATACAGGCCGAGCGGGCGGCTTAGATCGCGGCGAAGCCGGGGGCCGGGACGAAGCTCTCGTGACGCACGCCGTTCTCGGAGGCCGCGGCGGCCTCGAGCACGGCCCGCCGCTCGAGCCCGACGGCTCGCTGGATCGCGAGCACCAGCTCGAGATTGAGCGCGTGGCCGCCGTTCCGGGCGATGACGTGCCC
>QHSM01000692.1 GCA_003221595.1 Candidatus Rokuibacteriota bacterium
GTTCGCGCCCACGTGCTCGCTGCGCATCCAGCAGCGCTCGCACTTCTCGCCGCGCGCCCGGTCGACGCCGATGACGAGACCGGGAATGTCCTGGCCCTCGTACGTGACGCTGGCGGCGGGGCTGGCGCGGTCGAGGTCGACCCGCGACACGATGAAGAGCGTCGGCAGAAGCTCGCGCTTGGCGCGCAAGAGCTCGGGCAGGTCCTCCGGGGCGTGCGTGACCCGCACCGCCGCCTCGAGTCCGCTCCCGATCAGCTTCGCGTTGCGCGCCATCTCGAGCGCCTTCGCGACCTCGCGGCGCACCTCGAGGAGCCGGTCCCAGTCACGCTTGAGCGTCTCGTCGAGCCACTCGCGCGCCGCCTCCGGAAACGGCTCGAGGTGCACGCTCTCGGCGTGGGCGCCGGGCAGGTACCGCCACGCCTCCTCGCAGGTGAACGTGAGGATGGGCGCCATGAGGCGCGCCAGCGTGGTGAAGACGTCGAAGCACGTGGTCTGCGCCGCACGCCGGCGAGGGTCGTCGGGCCGCGAGGTGTAGAGCCGGTCCTTGATGATGTCGAGGTAGAGCGCGGAGAGGTCGACGGCGCAGAAATTGTGCACGGCGTGGAAGACGGTGTGGAACTCGTACTCCTCGTAGGCGCGCCGGACGCGGCCGATCAGGCGCGCCAGGCGGTCGAGGATCCAGCGATCGACCTCGTCCAGCCGCGCGGCCGACTGGCGGTCCCGGGCCGGATCGAAGTCGCCGAGGTTGCCGAGCAGGAACCGGAACGTGTTGCGCATGCGCCGGTAGGCATCGGCGAGCCGGTCCAGGATCTCCAGGGAGACGCGGATGTCCTGCGTGTAGTCCTCGGCCGCGACCCACAGCCGCAGGACCTCGGCGCCATATTTCGGGAGCACCTCGTCGAGCGTGATGACGTTGCCGACGGACTTCGACATCTTCCGACCCTCGGCGTCGACGAAGAACCCGTGGGTCACGACGCTCTTGTACGGCGGCGCGTCGCGCGTGCCGACCGCCTCGAGCAGCGAGGACTGGAACCAGCCGCGGTGCTGATCGGAGCCCTCCAGGTACAGCTCGGCCGGCCAGTGGAGCTCGGGGCGCGTCTCGAGCACCGCCGCGTGGCTGCAGCCCGAGTCGAACCACACGTCGAGAATGTCGCTTTCCTTGCGGAAGCTCTCGCCGCCGCACGAGGCGCAGCGGGTGCCGGGCGGCAGGAGCTCGCGGGCGGGCCGCGCGTACCACTCGTCGCCGCCCCGACCCTGGCGAAAGATCGACGCGACGTGCTCGACCACGCCCTCCTCGAGCACGAGCGTCGCGCATGCGGTGCAGTAGAACGCGACGATCGGCACACCCCAGACCCGCTGGCGCGAGATGACCCACTCCAGGCGATGCGCCACCATGTTGTAGATGCGATCCTCGCCCCACGGCGGGATCCACTGGACGTCCCGCTTGATCGCTTCGAGCGCGCGGGCACGAAAGCCGCTCTTGTTGAGCTCGATGAACCACTGCTCGGTCGCGCGGAAGAGCGTCGGGTTCTTGCAGCGCCAGCAGTGCGGGTACGTGTGGTCGAGCGGGCGCTGGGCGATCAGCATGCCCACGCTCTTGAGGTGCTCGATGATCCGCGGATTCGCGTCCCACACGGTCATCCCGGCGAAGTGCTCGACGTCGGCCACGAAGCGCCCCGCGTCGTCGACCGGGTTGTAGATCTTGAGCCCGAGCGACTTGCCGAGCTCGTAGTCCTCCTCGCCGTGGCCGGGCGCGATGTGGACGAGGCCGGTGCCCTGGTCGACCCCGACGAAATCGGCCGCGGCGATCCGCCCCTCGCGCGCGATCCACGGGTGACGGAATCCGTGACCGGCGAGGCGCTCACCGTCGACCGAGGCCAGGACGCGGTGGCCGGGCTCCTTGAAGAGCCCGAGGAAATCGTTCAGCAGCGCGCGCGCGACGACGTAGACCTCGCCCGCGATCTCGACGGCGACGTAGCTCTGGGCCGGGTGGACGGCGATCGCGAGGTTGGCCGGCAGGGTCCACGGCGTCGTCGTCCAGATCACCGCGAAGACCGGCCGCCCGCCGAGCGCCGACTGGAGCTCGCCGGGCACGGAGGTCATCGGAAACTTGACCCAGACCGAGGGGGTCCGCTGATCCTCGTACTCGACCTCGGCCTGCGCCAGGGCGGTCCTGCAGTACATGCACCAGTGCACCGGCTTGAGGCCCTTGTGGACCAGACCACGACCCACGAAGCGGCCGAACTCGCGCGCGATGACCGCCTCGTACGCCGGCTCCATCGTGACGTAGGGGTTGTCCCAGTCGCCGAAGACGCCGAGGCGCTTGAAGCTGCTGCGCTGGATGTCGATGAACCGGAGCGCGTATTCCCGGCACTTCTGACGCTTCTCCACCGGATCCATGGCGCTGCGCACGTCGATGCCGGGTTTGTCGAGGCCCAGCTCCTTGTCGACCTGATGCTCGATCGGGAGCCCGTGGCAATCCCAGCCCGGCACGTACACCGCGTTGAAGCCGGACATCGAGC
>QHSM01000694.1 GCA_003221595.1 Candidatus Rokuibacteriota bacterium
GATGACTTGATCGGTGTACTCGCGCAGCTGATCGGTGGGGCCGGCCCACGCCGGCGCGCCGGTGAGCAGCGAGAGCAACGCGACCGCCGCGAGCGCGACGATTCCCCCCATGGTCGTGCTCATCGTAACAGAGCGGGCGCCGGGACGTGCACGCGCAGCTCGCGGCCGACGAGCCACGCCCCGAAGAAGGTCAGGATCGACGCGACGAGGTAGACGGCGTGGACACCGAAGGCGTGGATGAGCAATCCGCCGGCGAGCGGGCCCGCGATCCCGCGCACGCCGGCCAGGGTCGCGCCGATCGCGACGTACTGCGCGGTCCGGTGCGGCCCGGCGACGTCGATGATCGCCATCATCCAGACGAGCTCGAGGCCGACCGACAGGAGCGAATCGGTGACCGAGCTCGCCACCAGTACCCACGGGCTCCAGGCGACGTAATAGATCAGCGGTGTGACGGCGCCCACCAGGTACATCACGCGCAGCGCCTCGAGGCTCGAGCGGCGGTCGACGAGCCACCCCCAGTACGCGCTGCCGGCCAGCGTCGCGATCGCGGCGACGGCCGCGAACACACCCACCTGCGACGCGCTCACGTGCAGGACGTCGACGAGCAGGAGGGGATGAGCGGGCGTCTGGATCCAGCATCCGAAGCCGACGAGGAACGAGGCGCCCAGGAGCCGACGGAACGCGTGGTCGTTCCGAACCGTCAGCCACGCCCCGGCGAGCCCGCCCGGGTCCTTCCCGGCGGACTCGAGCTCCGGGACCGAGAGCCGTCTCTGGCGCAGGCTCGCGGCCATCCCGAGGAGCGCGGCGGCAACGAAGATCCCGCGGTATCCGACGCGCTCGAAGAGCTGGCCGGCGGCGAGCGCGAGCCCGATCCCGAGGAGGGCGCCGGCCATGCGGATGACGCCCAGGGCCCGGCCGCGCTGAGCCCGTGGATACACGCGCTCGACGACCGCGGCTTGCGCCGGCGCGGCGGCGGCGCCGAAGAAATCCCGGGCCACCACGATGCCGACGAACGACCACGCCGAGCTGACGAACGGGACCAGGAGGAAGACTCCGCGCGCGGCGAAGCCCGGCCACACGAGGTACGGAAGCGGGGGCCGGCCGTGGCACGCGCGGGCCCACAGGAGCGAGAACAGCAGGCACGCGCCGCCCGCGGAGGACATCACCGCCAGCTGCAGAGGGGTGGCGCCGAGCTCGCGCCGAAGGATCAGGCCGATGAACGGGCCGGTCAACCCGGCGAAGACGGTGAACAGGAGCGTCGCCGAGATGTCGATCCGCAGTGCCTGCCGGATCTCCGGGCTGAATCGCGAGCCGATCATGTTTCGATTATGTCGCGACTCCCCCCCGCGACGTACGCTTCCCGGCGACACCGTCTAAACCTGCGCCACCACGGCGATCCAGGGTCCGCTACAATCGGCGACATGACACCCCTCACGGCCTCGGACCGATACCCCAGAGAGCGCGTCGCGGTGCTCGACACCGAGCTCGCCTACGTCGAGGCCGGCGCGGGCGACCCAATCGTCTTCCTGCACGGCAATCCCACTTCCTCCTACCTCTGGCGCAATGTCATCCCGCACGTCGAGGGGCTGGGCCGCTGTCTCGCTCCCGACCTGGTGGGCATGGGCGATTCAGGAAGGTCGCCGGGCGGGTCTTACCGCTTCGTCGACCACGCTCGCTACCTGGACGCCTGGTTCGAAGCGCTGGGGCTCCGTCGGAGCGTGATGCTCGTCGTTCACGACTGGGGCTCGGCGCTCGGCTTTCACTGGGCTCGCCGCCACCCGGAGCGCGTACGGGGCGTGGCCTACATGGAAGCGATC
>QHSM01000693.1 GCA_003221595.1 Candidatus Rokuibacteriota bacterium
TTTCCAAATCTATCAAACGATGAGGAGCCTCGCTAGCGGGGAGCGGCGGGCGGCTGGCCGGCGGAGCGACGGGTGTGCGCCTGATCGTTGAGGAAATCGTCGCGCTTTTGCTTGAGCCGCCGGACCAGCTCCTCGTACGAGCTCGAGCGGACGATGCGATCGAACTGCGCGCGATAGTTGGCGACGAGGCTCACGTTCTCGATGAGCACGTCGTAAATCAGCCACCGCTCGCCCCGGAGGACCATCCGCGACTCGACAGGCGCTTCGAGGCCGGTGCGGGTCACGATGCGGGCCCGGACCGTGGCCAGCTCGCCGTCGACCGACTCGCCGACATAACGGATTCGCTCGCCGCCGTACTCGTCCAGCCGCGCGATGTAGGTGCGCTCGAGGAGGTCGGCAAAGAGCTGCGTGAACTCCTCGCGCTCGGCCGGGGTCCGCGCCTGCCAGTGGCGGGCGAGCACGCGCCGGGCCGCCTCGGGGGCGTCGAACGCCTCGTGCGCGATCTGGCGGACCGCCGCTCGGCGGTCCCCACGCGCGAGGGCG
>QHSM01000695.1 GCA_003221595.1 Candidatus Rokuibacteriota bacterium
TGGCCGGCTCGTGGTGAAGGTCGTGGTCGCGGCGAAGGCGCCGCGCCATGCCCAGGGCATACGGGGCTCCCTCCAGGAGCTGCGCCAGCATCAGGTCGTCGAGCGACAGACCCGCCCGCCGGGCGGCCTTCACGCAGAGGTCGCGCGTCTCGGCGTCGGCCTGGCCGGCCGGCTCCGACAGCACCGGCGGCGGCGTGACGTCCGGCGCGGCCGCACCGCGCACGAGCGAAGGCCGGCGCGTATGCCACGCCGTGGCGCGCTCGTAAGCGTGCCCGACGCGCAGGATCGTACTCTCGCCGAACGGCCGGCCGACGATCTGCATCCCGAGCGGCAGGCCCTGGCGGCCGAAGCCGTTCGGCAGAGCGAGCACCGGCTGCCCCGTGACGTTCCACGCGGTCAGGAGGCTCGGTTTCTGCCAGAACGAGACGCTGCGGTAGTCGGCGATCCGTGGCGCCTCGCCCATGCCGGCGGTGACGAAGGCGTCGAACCGCGCGCAGAGGGGCTCCATCTCGACCATCATCCGGCGATGCTCGCGTGTGGCCTGAACGTAGTCGTGGGCGGTGAACAGCACGGACGGGAACGTGCGGGACCGGAAGTCGGCGCCGAAGTCCTTCGGCCGGGCGATCAGATTCTTCGCGTGGACGCTGAAGATCTCGCTCTCGGCGATGATGATCTTGACGTCGAAGTAGCTGGCCAGCGGCCGCACGCGGCATTCCTCGAGCTCGGCGCCGAGCCCGCGCAGGACGTCGAGTGCTCCGTCCATGGCGCGGCGCACGTCCTCGGAGGCCTGAATGTCCTCCTCCCAGTGGTGCCGCAGCACGCCGATCCTGACGCCGCGAAGGTCCTCACCGAGCGCGCGGCGATAGCGCGGAATCGGCCGGCTCAAGCTCCCGGCGTCGTTCGGGTCGTAGCCCGCCAGGACCTCCAGCGCGAGCGCGCAGTCCTCGACGGTCCGGGCCAGCGGACCGCAGTGGTCGAACGTGTACGAGTTGGTGATGACGCCGGCCCGGCTCACGAGGCCGAACGTCGGCATGAGCCCGACGATGCCGCAGAGCGATGCCGGCCCCCGGATCGAGCCGCCGGTGTCCGAGCCGAGCGCCAGGGGAACCATGCCCGCCGCCACGGCGGCGCCGGATCCCGACGAGGAGCCACCGGTGAAGTGCGCCAGGCTCCACGGGTTGCGCGCCGGAGGCCAGGGCAGATCGAACGAGGGCCCCGCGTGCGCCATCTCGTGCGTGGCCAGCTTGCCGAGGAGCACGGCGCCGGCGCCGTAGAGCCGCGCCGTCGTGGTGGCGTCGCGCGAGGGAATCCGGTCGAGGAACACGCGCGAGTGCCCCGAGGTGAGAATGCCCCGGGTGTCGTAGATGTCCTTCAGCGCGAACGGGATCCCGTGCATCGGGCCGCGGTAGTTGCCGGCGGCGATCTCGGCCTCGGCCGCCCTCGCCTGCTGGCGGGCCTCATCGAAGGTGCGCGTGATGAACGCGCGCGTCTGCTCGTCGTACTGCTCGACACGCTGGATGAGCGCCTCGACCAGCTCGACGGGTGAAACCTTCCGGGCCGCGAGCTGGCCCGCGAGCTCCGACATCGAGAGGTCGTGCAGGTCGTTCGCCATGGCGGTGTCCTTTCGGCCGTGAGTATAGCGTTGACGGCCCTCGCGGCGATGCTTACCCTTGGGCCGCGAGGGAGGATCCTGCGATGGCGTTCATGGTCAAGGACGGCTTCCGCCTCTACTACGAGGACACCGGCGGCGACGCGCCCGCGCTGCTTTTCCTGCACGGCGCGGGCGGCAACCACCTGAGCTGGTGGCAGCAGGCGCCGGTCTTCGCCGAGGAATACCGCTGCGTCACGGTCGACCAGCGGGGATTCGGCCAGTCCCCGGACACTCCCGGCGGGCCGGGTCCGGCGGCGCTCGCGACCGACGCTCTCGCCCTGCTCGACCATCTCGGCATC
>QHSM01000696.1 GCA_003221595.1 Candidatus Rokuibacteriota bacterium
CTGCCACGTTCAAGGCCTCGCCGCGCCAGGGCTTCTTCGTGGACAAGCGCGCGGTGCTGGCCGCGACCAGAGAGCCCGGCACCGTGATCGTCAACGCGCTCGGACCCCAATTCCACAAGGGCCTGGAGCCGAGCCGGTACGGCCGCCCCGGCCGGGTGCCGGGTAGCGTCAACGTCCCCGCCGCGACGCTCGTGAACCCGGACGCGAAGGACTTCACCAGCCTGTCCGACGCCGAGGCCAAGTTCAGGGCGCGGGGCGTCAGCCGGGACAAGCGCGTCATCTGCTACTGCGGCGGCGGCATCTCGGCCACCATTGACCTGTTCCTGCTGCATCAGCTCGGCCACGACACCCTTACGCTCTACGACGGTTCCATGGGAGAGTGGGCCAGGGATCCGTCGCTGCCGATCGAGACCGACTGATCTCTCGGAGGAGAGCATGACGGCCACTGACATCACCGGACTCGGCGTGTCCACGACGTCGGCCGACGCCCTGGCCGCGTACGAGCGCGGCCTCGACCTGTTCCTCCGCTGGCGCGGCGGAGCCCTGGAAGCCCTCGACGCGGCCGCGCAGGCCGATCCGCGGTTCGTGCTGGCCCACTGCACGAAGGCCTATATCGCCTGGCGCATGGGCCGCGCCGATCTGGCGATCGCGGCGGCTGGTCTGGCCGCCGCGGTTGCCGACGACGCGCGCCACGAGCGCGAGCGTTCGCACGTGCGCGCGGTCGAGGCCATGCGGCGCGGCGATCACCGGAGCTCCTACGACGTCCTGGGCCAGATCGCCGAACGGCATCCGACCGACCGGATCGCCGTGCGCATCGTCGGGCTGAACTGCATCACCCAGGGCAACTATCGCGGCGGCATCGACATCGCGCGACGAAGCCTCGAGGCGAGCCCCGACGAGCCGCAGTACCTGACGATGCTGGGATTCTTCCTGGAGCAGTCCGGCTACAACGACGAGGGGCTCGCGATGAGCCTCTCCTCCCTCGCCCGGGACCCGACCAGCCTCTACACGTACCACGCGGTCGGCCACGCGTATCAGGCGCGCGGCGACTATCCGAACGCGCTCGAGACGTTCGAGCGCGCCGCGTCGCTCGAACGCTATCCGCACCTCCTCTGGCACCTGGCCGAAGCCCAGGCGCTGCTCGGGCACGATCGCATGACGCGCGACTACTGGGCGTCCACGGCGCCGCCGCTCCCGCTGTACGAGCGCGTCGAGCTCCTGTGGCGCCTCGAAGTGCTGCGCGGCGCGCCGGCGGACGAGGCGATCTGGCGAGATCTCGCGAAGCAGGGCGAGCGCGTGCTGGCCGATTACGCGGACTGGCAGACCACGTGGATGCACCACTGGCTCGGCGTCGCGTTCGCGCGCGCCGGAGACTGGACCAGGGCCGGACAGCAGGTCGAGCGCCTGCGCCGGATGCCGGCCGGGCGTCCGAGCGGCCACTGGTCGACGCTGGGCGTCGCGCTCCTGGAAGCCGAGCTGGCGATCATCAAGGGCGATCTCGACGCCGGCGTCCGGCTCATGGCGCCGGCGATCGCGGACCTGCACACGCTGGGCGGCGGCAGCCGCGAGCAGAAGGACATCTTCCGCGACGTGTTCCTGGAGGTCCATCGGCGTCTCGGCCGCGTCGAGCGCGTGATCGAGCTCGCGCAGGAGCGCCTGCTCGCCAATCCCCACCACGTGCAGTCGCTCGCGGCGCTCGCCTGGGCCTACGAGCGGAACGGCAACGCCGCCCTGCAGCGTCAGGCCTGCCGGCAGCTCGTCCTGCGGGCCGAGGAGGTCGGACTCGCGCCGGTCGCCCCCGAGCTGGTGGCGGCGCGGCGAGTGCTCGAGGTGGCCGCATGAACGCTCCCGGCAAGACCGTCGCCGATCTGATCGAGGCGCGATTCGGCCTGCCGACCGAGGCCGGCCGCGCGCTGCCCGCCGAGGGAACCGTGGCGCAGCTCCTCGCCCACCGAACCCACCGGCGCTACAAGCCTGACTCCGTGCCCCCGGAAGTCCTCGAGATCGTCCTGGCGGCCGCCCTCTCGGCGCCCTCGAAGTC
>QHSM01000711.1 GCA_003221595.1 Candidatus Rokuibacteriota bacterium
CTCGGGCGGCACCGGGTTGATGAAGAAGCCGCTCCCCCACTCGAAGCCGGCCACTCGCGTGAGCTTGGGAATGATCTCGAGGTGCCAGTGGAAGGACTCGAGCTGGACCTCGCGGAAGGGCGCCGTGTGCAGCATGAAGTTGAAGGGCGGGTCGCCGAGCAACCGGTTCATGCGGTGGAGGAAGTCGCCGAGCACGCCGGCCAGGCCGCGCAGCTCCTCCTCGCTGGAGTCCTCGAAGGCCGCCCGATGCCGCACCGGCAGGATCCACGTCTCGAACGGAAACCGCGGTGCGAACGGCGCCACCGTTACGAAGCCCTGCGATTCCAGGATGAGGCGCCGGCCGTCGCGGCGCTCCTGCCGGAGCAGGTCGCACCAGACGCAGCGCTCCTTGAGCGCGTAGTACTGGGCCGAACCGGCGAGCTCCTCCGAGACCATGATCGGAATGATGGGCGTGGCGATCAGCTGGGAGTGCGGATGCTCGAGCGACGCGCCGGCCGCCTCGCCGTGGTTCTTGAACACGAGCACGTAGGCGAACCGCGGGTCCTTCTTGAGATCGAGCACGCGCTCGCGGAACGCCAGCAGCACGTCGGCGACAGCGTCGACCGGCAGCGTGGCGAGGGACGCGCCGTGGTCGGGCGTCTCGATCACCACCTCGTGAGCGCCGACTCCCGTCATCTTGTCGAAGAGGCCCTCGCCGGCCGGGTCGAGGTCGCCTTCGATCCTGAGCGCCGGGAACTTGTTCGGCACCACGCGATACGTCCAGCCCGGGCCGTTCGGCTCGGTGTTCGGCCGGCGGCCCGCCAGAACCTCGGGCGGGGTCTGCGCCTCCTGGCCCTCGCAGAACGCGCAGACCGAGCCGCGCGGTCGGACGGGCTCGGCGGCGAAGTCGGACGGTCGCCGCGCGCGCTCCGTCGCGATGATGACCCAGCGTCCGACGACCGGGTCCTTTCGCAGCTCCGGCATCCGCTAGCGATCTTCCCGCTTGACAGGCCGCTCCAGGAGGGAGGCCAGCGCCTCCGCCGGCGCCTTGCCCTCGAAGAGCACGGCGCCCACCTCGTGGCAGATCGGCATGCTGACGGAGTAGCGCCGGGCCAGCGCCAGCGCGGAAGTGACCGTGCGCGCGCCCTCGGCGATCATGCGCGTCTCGCGCTCGACCGACGCCGCGCTCTCGCCCTTGGCGAGCGCCATGCCGAGCTGGCGGTTGCGGGAGAGACTGCCCGTGCAGGTGAGGACGAGGTCGCCCATGCCGGCGAGGCCCGCGAGCGTCCCCGAGACCGCGCCCAGGGCGACCGCCAGGCGCGTCATCTCGGCGAGCCCGCGCGTGATGAGCGCCGCCCGCGCGTTCTCGCCGAGGCCGAGCCCGTCCGCGATGCCGGTGGCGATCGCCATGCCGTTCTTCAGCGCCCCGCCCAGCTCCGCTCCGGTCCCGTCGCGGTTCGCGTAGAGACGGAATTCGCGCGTGCCGAGGCGGCGCTGCAGCAAGGCGGCCAGCGTGTCGTCGCGCGACGCGATCACGGCGGCCGTGGGACGGCCGAGCGCCACCTCGCGCGCGAAGGTCGGGCCCGACAGTACCGCGACGCGGGCCTCCGGGAACCGCTCGGCGATCAGCTCGCTCATGCGCAGGTGGCGCTCGGGATCGAGCCCCTTCGTGGCCGACACGAGCGGCACATCCGCAGGGATGGACGGCAGGGCCTTGAGCGACGCACCCACGAACTCGGACGGCACGGCGACGATCACGACCGTGGCCCCGGCCAGCGCCTCGGCCTGATCCAGCGTCGGCTCGACCGCGGGCGGAACGTCGATATCGGTGAGGTACCAGGGGCTCCGGCGTCGCGTCCGGATTCCCTCCACGACCTCGCGCTCGCGCGCCCAGAGACGCACCGGCGCCCCGCTCCGCGCGGCGTGGATGGCCAGCGCCGTGCCCCAGCTTCCGCCGCCGATGACCGCGACGCTCACGCCGATGGCCGCCGTTGTCCCAGCTTCGGCTCGTGGCCGGCCAGGAGCCGCGCGATGTTGGCGTGGTGGCGCGCCACCACGATCGTCGCGACGCCGAACGCGGCGAGCACGAAGGGGCCCGGATAGCCGAGGAGCGCCGCGCCGAGCGCGACGCCGAGGGCGCCGAGGATGGAGCCGAGCGAGATGTAGCGGAAGCTGAGGGTGACGCCGAGCCACACGGCGGCGGCCGGCAGCACGGCCCACGGCACCAGCCGCAGAAGGGCCCCGAGGCCCGTCGCGACGCCCTTGCCGCCGCGGAAGCCGAGGAAGATCGACCAGCAGTTCCCGATCACCGCCGCGACCGCGCACGCGGCGGTGGCGCCGAGGTCGGGGCCGGCCGGGCTGTTCACCAGCGCGCCTCCGAGCGTCACCGCCGCGAAGCCCTTGGCGATGTCGCCCGCGAGCGTGAGGAGCGCCGGCAGGCGGCCGGGCGCTCACGACCAGCGGTCTTCGCCGGGCACGATCGCGCGGTAGTCGGCCTTCCGGAAGAATCGGTAGAAGTAGTCGACCGCCGAGAAGACCGTGAGGACGAGCGCCGCCCACAAGACCGCGGTGGCCGCCACGTGGAATCCCGGTGGCGCGAAGCCCTTCTCGACGATCAGCATGGTGATCGCGATGTACTGGCTCACGG
>QHSM01000712.1 GCA_003221595.1 Candidatus Rokuibacteriota bacterium
GCGAGGAGCTCTACACCAAGTTCGAGTTCCGCGAGGTGTTCGAGCGCCGCGCCGCGGACATCATCAATCCCGACGTCTGCAACGTGGGCGGCATCGAGGAGCTGCGCGAGATCGCGGCGATGGCCGAGGCCTATCACGTGGTCGTCTCGCCGCACAACTACAACAGCACCACCGTCGGGCTCGCCGCGACGCTGCACGTGTCGGCGGCGATCCCGAACTTCCTGATCACCGAGTACTTCGTGAACTTCGAGTCGCGGGCGGCGGAGGTCGCGGTGAATCCCTTCCGGGTCGACCGCGGCTATCTGACCGTGCCGACGGGGCCCGGGCTCGGCGTCGAGCTCCGCGAGGACGTGCTGGTCCGCTACGCCGACCGGGAATTCCCCGCGCGGACGATCCCGACGCCCCGGGACGAGGGCCCATAGCCCGCGTCATGCCCGAGCGCGCCGCCCGCCCCGGCAAGCGCGGATAGCGCCGTGGCCGGCTCGCTCCCTGCGCACGCGCGGGTCGTGGTGATCGGCGGCGGCATCGCCGGCTGCAGTGTCGCCTACCACCTGACGACGCTCGGCTGGCGCGACGTGCTGCTGCTGGAGCGACGCGAGATTTCCTGCGGCACCACCTGGCACGCCGCGGGGCTCGTCGGCCAGCTTCGCGCGACGCAGAATCTCACCCGGCTCGCCAAGTACGGCGCCGATCTCTACGAGCGGCTCGAGGCGGAGACCGGGCAGGCCACCGGCTTCCGCCGCCCCGGCAGCGTCAGCCTCGCGCGGAATCGGGAGCGCATGCACGAGCTGAAGCGTCTCGCCTCGATGGCGCGCTGCTTCGACGTGGACGTGGAGGTCGTCACCACCGCGGAGGCGGGACGCCGCTGGCCGCTCATGCGCACCGACGATCTGGTCGGGGCCCTGTGGCTGCCCCGCGACGGACGCACCAACCCGATCGACACGACGCTCGCGCTGGCCCGCGGCGCCCGGCAGGGCGGCGCGACGATTCTCGAGAACACCGCGGTGACGGCGATCCGCGTCGAGAACGGGCGTGTCGCGGGCGTGAAGACCGCCGCCGGCGACGTCACCTGCGAGTTCGTGGTGAACTGCGCCGGCATCTGGGCGCGCGAGATCGGGCGCATGGCGGGCGTCACGGTGCCGCTGCACGCCTCCGAGCACTTCTACATCGTCACCGAGCCCATGGCCGGCGTCACGCCCGACCTGCCGGTGCTCCGCGACACCGACGGCTACATCTACGTGCGCGAGGAAGTCGGCGGTCTCCTGATGGGCGGCTTCGAGCCGGTGGCGAAGCCGTGGGGCATGGCGGGTATTCCGGCCGACTTCGCCTTCTCGCTCATCCCCGAGGACTGGGAGCACTTCCAGGTCCTGATGGAGCAGGGGATGCACCGGATCCCCGCGCTCGAGACCGCGCCGGTGCGGCGCCACGTCAACGGCCCCGAAAGCTTCACGCCCGACGGCCGCTATCTCCTGGGCGAAGCGCCGGAGTGCGGCAATTTCTACGTGGCCGCCGGCTTCAACTCGATCGGCATCGCCTCGGGGGCGGGCGCCGGCCGCGCGGTGGCGGAGTGGATCGTCGGCGGCGAGCCGCCGATGGATCTCTGGGACGTCGACATCCGGCGGGTGGCGGCATTCCAGGCGAATCCGCGCTACCTGCGCGACCGCACGGTGGAGATGGTGGGAGCGCTCTACGCCGTGCACTGGCCGTATCTGCAGCCGGCGACGGCGCGCGGCGTGCGCAAGAGCGTGCTCCACGACCGCCTCGCGCGGCGCGGCGCCTGCTTCGGCGTGGTGATGGGATGGGAGCGCGCGAACTGGTACGCGACGGCGGGCATGGAGGCGGTCTATCGCTACAGCTACGGCCGGCAGAACTGGTTTTCGTGCGCGGCCGAGGAGCACCGCGCGGTCCGCGAGGCGGTCGGGCTCTTCGACCAGTCCTCGTTCTGCAAGCTCCGGCTGGAGGGGCCCGACGCGCTCGCGGTGCTCCAGCGCCTCTGCGCCAACGACGTCGATGTCCCACCCGGCCGGCTGGTCTACACGCAGATGCTCAACCCGCACGGCGGCATCGAGGCGGATCTCACGGTGACCCGGCTCGGCGTCGACGCCTTTTTCATCGTCACTGGGGCCGCGGCGGCGACGCACAACACGCACTGGATCGCCCGTCAGATCGGCGCCGCGCGGGCGGTGCTCACCGACGTGACCTCGGGGCAGGCGGTCCTCGGGGTGATGGGCCCGCGTTCGCGCGAGCTCCTGACGCGTCTCACCGACGCCGATCTGTCGAACGCGGGGTTCCCGTTCCTGGCGTCACGCGAGATCTGGCTGGCTTCGGCACCCGTGCGCGCGTCGCGGGTGACCTACGTCGGCGAG